>DATNGY010000514.1:0-2958 GCA_035605735.1 Solirubrobacteraceae bacterium | reverse complement strand
CGCCGCGGGCTCGCCCGCAGGACGCGCGCGTGCACGCGCCCGCGCGCGGCAACCGGCGGCTTGCGCGGCTGCTCGATGCCGTCGACGGCGACCTGCAGGTCAAGGCGTGGTGGCACATGGCGGGGATCAACGCGCAGCGGCTGGCGCTCACCGATCACTCGTGGGTGCACATCCAGATCGTCACCAACATCGCGCTGCGCCTGTCGCGGCTGCTCTTCCGCCGCGGCGTGCGGCCGGCGATGGTCGCCGATCACGGCATGACGGAGCGCGACGCGGAGGTCGTCATCGCCGCCGGCGCGCTCTTCCACTGCGTCGGGATGTCGATCCACCGCACCGACCACGAGGGCTACTCGCTGTTCCTCACCGCCGACAAGCTCGGCGGCCTGATGGCGCCGATCTACGACGAGCCCGAGCGCTCAGTCGCCGTGGCGGAGGCGATGCACGCGGTCATCTCGCATCGCTCGACGGGCCGGCCGCTGACGATCGAGGGCGCGATCGTCCGCGTCGCCGACGCGCTCGACATGGCCAAGGGCCGCTCGCGCGTGGAGTTCGAGGCCGGGCGCCTCGACATCCACTCGATCTCCGCGTACGCGATCGACGAGGTGCGCATCGAGGCGGGCGACGAGAAGGCGGTCCGCGTCGAGGTCGAGATGTCCAACTCGGCGGGCATCTTCCAGGTCGACGAGGGGCTCGGCGCGAAGCTGCGCGGCACGCCGCTGGCCGAGCACATCGAGGTCATCGCGCGGATCGAGGGGGAGTACGAGAAGCGCCTGGTCCCGGTGTTCCGGCTGTGATGCGCCTTCCGCCCGCGGGGCGCGCTAGCTTCGCCGCGCGATGAGGCGACTGGCGCTCTCGGCGGCCGCGGCGCTGGCGATCGCCGGGTGCGGCGGGGGTGGCTCCTCTTCGGCGCCCGAGCGTTCCGCGACGACGGGCGCGACCACCCACGGCCGCGGCCAGCACGCCTTCACGCTCGACCGCGGACGCGGTCACGCGCCGCGGCGCACCGCGGTGCCGATCCTCATGTACCACGTCATCGGCGATCCGCCGGCCGGCGCGCCGTACCCCGGACTGTTCGTCCCCTGGGGCCGCTTCGTCCGTCAGATGCTCGCGCTGCGCCGCGCGGGCTATCACGCGGTCACGCTGGGCGACGTCTTCGCCGCGTGGCACGGTGGCCCGCTGCTGCCCCGCCGCCCGATCGTCGTGTCCTTCGACGACGGCTACGAGTCGCAGGCGTGGCGCGCCGGCGCCACGCTGCGCGCGCTGCGCTGGCCGGGGGTGCTGAACCTCGAGGTCCACAACGTCGGGCTCGCCGGCGGGCTGCGGCCCGCGCAGGTCCGGACGCTCCTGCGCCACGGCTGGGAGCTCGACGCCCACACGCTCACGCACCCGGACCTCACGACCGTCGACGCCGCGCGCCTGCAGCGCGAGGTCGCCGGCTCGCGGCGCTGGCTGCGTCGCCGCTTCGGCGTTCCGGTGCGCTTCTTCGCCTACCCGTCGGGACGCTACGACGCCCGCACGGAGGCCGCCGTCCGCGCCGCGGGGTTCCGCGGGGCGACGACCACGGACCCCGGACTCGCGCGCCCGGGCGACGACCCGTACGCGCTCGCGCGCGTGCGCGTCGAGCCCCAGCTGACGCCGTCGGCGCTGCTCGCGCTCGTCGGCGCTACCAGTGGACGCCCTTCATGAGGTTGGCCATCGCGATCTGCTCCATCGAGGCCTTCTCGGACGGGTCGGCCTGCCCGCGCGCCGCGGCCGAGTCGGGGAAGACCTTGTAGGCCATGTGCAGGATCTGGTCCACGGCCTTCGGCGCGAGCGCGTAGGCGACCTCGCCGAACGTCCCCAGGCGCGTGCCGATGTGCTTGGGCCGCGAGCGGATCGCCTCGCAGACGAGGTCGCCGGCCTCGTCGGGCGTGATCGTCGGGAACGAGTCGTAGATCTTCGTCGGCGCGATCATCGGCGTGCGCACGAGCGGCATGTGGATCGTCGTGAACGTGATCCCGTCGCCGATGACCTCCGAGGAGACGACGCGCGTCCACGCGTCGAGCGCCGCCTTCGAGGCCACGTAGGCGCTGAAGCGCGGAGGGTTCGTCTGCGCCCCGATCGATGAGACGTTGACGACGTGGCCGAAGCCGCGCCCGCGCATGTGCGGGAGCAGCCCCATCGTGAGCCGGATCGCGCCGAAGTAGTTGAGCTGCATCGTCCGCTGGAAGTCGTGAAAGCGCTCCGACGACTGGTCGACCGAGCGCCGGATCGAGCGACCGGCGTTGTTGACGAGGACGTCGACCGCCCCGTGGTCGGCGAGGACGCGGTCGCAGAGCGCGTCGATCGCGTCGAGGTCGGTGAGATCGCAGGCGTACGGCTGGGCGCTTCCCGGGCCACCCGCGACGCCGATCTCGCCGATCTCGGCGGCGATCCGCTCCAGCGTCTCGGCGCTGCGGGCGACGAGCAGGACCGTCGCCCCGCCGGCGGCGAGGCGACGAGCGGTCGCCTCGCCGATCCCGGTCGAGGCACCGGTGACGAGGACGACCAGGCCATGCAGGTCCTCGTCGCCGGCTCCGAGCGCGCCGGCGATCGCCCCGGGCGCGGCATGGCGAAACCCGCCGCCGCCGCCGATCGGCTTGCTCGTGACGCGGAACAGGGCTCGCGCCGGGCCCCGCGCGGAGCGGCCCAGCCGTGCGATGAATGGGTTCACGTCGGCCAGTCTCTCAGGATGCGTGCCCGCCCCCGCCTGCTCCTATGATCCACCCGCACCATGAGTCCCGTCAGCGCCCAGTTCTCCGTCACGGTCCGCGTCAAGCTCGATGCCCGCAACGAGCCGCTCGGCCGGCTCACGGCCGCGATCGCCGAGTCCGGAGGTGGCCTGCAGAGCGTCGACCTCGTCCCCGGCGCCGGCGCCGAGGGCAAGCGGGTGCGCGAGTTCACCATCGACGCCCGCGGTCCCGAGCACTGGGAGCAGAT
>DATNGY010000513.1:0-5688 GCA_035605735.1 Solirubrobacteraceae bacterium | reverse complement strand
ACGTGGCGCGTCGCCGCGCGTGCGGGAATTAGGAATCAACCATAAAAACCGGCGGGATTCGGGATCCGCACGTGGAGGTGGTCGTCGTGGTAGACGAGCTTGCGCACGATGCGCGGGGGACCGCGCAGCCCGACGTGCGGTCCGACGAAGATCTTCTCCGCGCCGGCGGCCACGAAGCGATCGACGAGCTCCTGGGCGAGCACGCGGTCGACCTGCCACGGGCGCGCGGGCGCGCGCCACAGCCCGTCCCAGCGCGGGTAGGCGACGTCGGCGTCGAGGCCGTTCTGGTGCGAGCTGTGCCCGAGGCCTCCCCAGCGCTCGTCGAAGCTCCCGCCGTGCGGCCGGCTGAGGTCCTCGACGAGCAGCGGCGCTGCGTACGGATGGGCGACGCGGAACGCGAACGCCACGCGCTCCAGCAGCCCGACGAGGGCATCCGTTCCCCACCGCCGCCACGGCCGGTTGGGACGCCGGCGCAGGATCGCGTCCCACGTGCGGAAGCCGGGCCCGGCGGCCGGGAGCTCGACGCCGCCCACGAGCCGCCCGTGCCAGGGCTTGCCGAGCGCGATCGAGGGCGTGGGGGCGACGAGCGGCGGCGCGACCTGCGCCGCGGCGCCGGCGGGCACGGCGAGCGCGAGGACGGCGACCAGCGCGGGCACGGCGCGGCGCATTTCCGACATGGTGCCTCAGGGCGCGATCGCGCTGCGCGCGGCGTCGCCGATCGCCCCGATCGCCTCGTGCGCGGCGTCGACGACGCCCCCGAAGCGCAGGAAGCCGTGGACCATGCCCGCGAAGACCTCCGTCTCGGCCTCCACGCCGGCCTCGCGCAGGGCCTGCGCGTAGGCGAGACCGTCGTCGCGCAGGACGTCATGAGCGGCGACCGCGACGTACGCCGCAGGCGCGCCGCCGACATCGCCCGCCAGCGGCGACGCCTCGGGGTCGTCCGGGTCGTGGCCATCGAGATAGGCCGCCCAGCACTCCGCCATCGTGACCGCCGGCAGGACCGCGTCGTCGGCGAACTCCGCGTACGACGGCGAGGCCATGCGCGCGTCGAGCGCCGGGTAGACGAGCAGCTGCGCGCGCACGCGGCGGCGCTCGTGCAGCGCGGCGCTCGCGGCCAGCGCGCCGCCCGCGCTGTCGCCGCCGACGCAGACGCGCGCGCCGTCGAAGCCGAGCTGCTCGGAGCCGTGACCGATCGCCCAGGCGACCGCGGCGCGGGCGTCCTCGACGCCGGCGGGGAACGGATGCTCCGGCGCGAGCCGGTAGTCGACGCTCACGCACACCGCCCCGCTCGCGTTCGCGAGCTCGCGCACGACGTGGTCGAAGCTGTCGAGGTCTCCGGCGATCCACCCGCCGCCGTGGCACCAGACGATCGCTCCGAGCGGGTCGGCCGGCACGAGCGGGCGGTAGGCGCGGGCGGCGATCGACCCGCCGTCCCCGCGCGGTATGACGACGTCCTCGACCGCGGCGACGGGCGCGGCCGCGCCGCCGAGCTCGAGCGACGTCTGCAGGTAGGAGGCGCGGTAGGCCTCGAGGTCGGCCGGGGTCGGCGCGGCGCCGAAGCTCGCCCGGAGGACCGACCGGACCTGCGGATGCAGGTCGTCGTCGGCGCTCACGCGCCGGCGAGCGCCGTGGAGGCGTCGCCGACGGCGGCCTCGATGCGCTGCGCGATCGCCTTGCCGGTGAAGCCGACCTCGGCGTGCAGCAGCGCGGGCTTGCCGTGCGTGACGTAGCGGTCGGGGAGGCCGACGCGCAGGATGCGCGGCAGCGCGTGGCCGCCGTCGTTGAGGACCTCCCACACGGCCGAGCCGAAGCCGCCGGCCAGGGCGCCCTCCTCGACGGTGACGAGCAGCTCGTGCTCGGCCGCGAGCTGCGCGGCGAGCTCGACATCGATCGGCTTCGCGAAGCGGGCGTCCGCGACGGTGGCGTCGAGGCCGCCCGCGGCCAGGACGTCGGCGGCCTCGAGCGCCTTGGCGACGCCGGTGCCGTAGCCGAGCAGCGCGACCTTCCCGGTGCCCTCGCGCAGGAGCTCGCCGCGGCCCAGCTCGATCGCGCGGACGTCGTCGGGCGCCGGGATCGGGACGCCGAGCGCCTCCCCGCGCGGGTAGCGCAGCGCTATCGGGCCGTCGTCGTGCTCGAGCGCCGTGCGCAGCATCCGGACGAGCACCGCCTCGTCGCGCGGAGCCATGAGGACGATGTTCGGCAGGCAGCGCAGGTAGGCGATGTCGAAGGCACCGTGGTGCGTCGGGCCGTCGTCGCCCACGAGGCCGGCGCGGTCCATCGCGAAGACGACGTTCAGGCGCTGCAGGCAGACGTCGTGGACGATCTGGTCGTACGCGCGCTGCAGGAACGTCGAGTAGATCGCCGCCACCGGCTTGATGCCCTCGAGCGACAGGCCGGCGGCGAAGAGGATGGCCTGCTGCTCGGCGATCCCGACGTCGAAGTACCGCTCGGGCATCGCCTTCTGGAGGATGTTCAGCCCGGTGCCCGAGTTCATCGCGGCGGTGATGCCGACGACGCGCTCGTCGCGCCGGCACTCCTGCACCATCGCCTCGCCGAAGACCGTCGTGTACTGGGGCGGCGGCAGCGTCGCCGGCGCAGGCTTGGAGGGAGCCGGGGCGCGGCTGACGATCGAGCCGGGCTTGGCCGCGTGCCAGCGCTCCATGCCCTCCAGCCCGCCGTTCTCGGCCGGCGCGAAGCCCTTCCCCTTCACGGTCGCGACGTGGACGAGGACGGGCCGGTCGGCCTCGAGCGCCTGGCCGATCGCGAGGCGCAGCGCGTGCACGTCGTGGCCGTCGACGACGCCGACGTAGGCCCAGTCGAGCTCCTCGAAGAGCAGCCCGGGAGCCCAGAAGGACTTCAGCGACTCCTTGAGCTGCGGCCCGATGCGCTCGATCGCGTGGCCGACACCGGGCAGCTCGGTGAGGCGGTGCTCGACGCCCTCGCGCGCGTGCCACAGGCGCGGGTGCAGGCGGACGCGGTTGAAGTAGCGGCTGAGCGCGCCGACGTTCGGCGCGATCGACATGCCGTTGTCGTTGAGGACGACGACGATCGGGGTCCCGAGCCCGCCGGCCTGGTGGAGGGCCTCGAACGCCACGCCGCCCGTCATGGCGCCGTCGCCGGCCACGGCGACGACCTTGCCCGCGTCGGGCTCGCCGCGCAGGCGCATCCCCTCCTTGAGCCCGACCGCGTACCCGATCGCGGTCGAGGCGTGCCCCGCGCCCATGATGTCGTGCTCGGACTCGTGGATCGCGCAGAACGGCGCCAGGCCCTCGTACTGGCGGATCGTCGGCAGCTGGTCGCGGCGCCCCGTCAGAACCTTGTGCGGGTAGGCCTGGTGCCCGACGTCCCAGACGATCTTGTCCTTCGGCGAGTCCAGCAGCGAGTGCAGCGCGACCGCGAGCTCGCACGTCCCGAGATTGGCGCCGAAGTGCCCGCCGATCTCCCCCACCGTGTCGATGATGTGCTCGCGGACCTCCTGGGCGACCCGCGCGAGCTCCTCCTCGCTGAGGCCGTGGAGGTCCTGCGGGCGGTCGATGCGGTCGAGGATGCGATCCATTGGGTGCTAGGCCGTCCGGGTCAGGATGAAGTCGGTGATCTGCTCGAGCTGGGGCGCGCCGTCGGGCGCCGCCCGGCGCAGCGAGCCGCGCGCCGCCACGTGGCGGTCGCCAGCCAGCTTACGCGCTCCCTGCAGACCGAACTCCGTCACGTACGTGCGCTTGCCGTGGCGCTCGTCGCTGCCGTGCGGCTTGCCGAGCGCGTCGTCGGTGCCGGTGACGTCGAGGATGTCGTCGACGATCTGGAAGAGGATGCCGAGCTCCACGGCGAAGCGCCGCCACGGCGTCGTTCGGGGGGGATCCGTGCCGGCCAGCAGGAGTACGCACTCCACGCAGGCCGCGATCAAGCGGCCGGTCTTGAGCTCGTGCAGCGCGCGCAGGTCCTGCTCGCTTGCGATCTCGCCGGCCACGTCGAGGTACTGCCCGCCCACCATGCCGTCCACGCCCGTGGCCGCGGCGAGCTCGGCTGCGGCGGCGAGGACGCGCTCGGGCTCGCCGCGCTGGTGGGATAGCAGGTGGCGAAAGGCCTCGGCGTAGAGCGCGTCGCCGGCGAGGATCGCGACGTCCTCGCCGAACTTCACGTGGCACGTCGGCCGCCCGCGGCGCAGGTCGTCGTCGTCCATCGCGGGCAGGTCGTCGTGGATCAGCGAGTAAGTGTGGATGAGCTCGATCGCCGCCGCGAGCGGAAGGACGTGGCCGTTCTCGAGGCCGGCGGCCTGCGCGGTCGCGAGCGCGAGCACCGGGCGGATGCGCTTGCCGCCCGCCAGCAGGCTGTAGCGCATCGCGGCCTCGAGCCCCGCCGTGGCCTCGACGCGCCCGGCGAAGCGCAGCTCGCGCAGGTAGCGCTCGACCTGGTCGCGCAGGTCGTCGGGGTAGGCGCTCACCGTGAGCTACAGGAGGCTGTCCTGACCCGGGATGGGCTCCTGCTGAGCGGCGCGCGACATCCTCTCGAGCTCGGCCGAGGCCTGCGAGGCGAGCGCCGCGGAGTCCTCGACGAGGCCCGCGGCGGCGTCGGCGGACATCTCGCCCGTGCGCAGCTGCTCGGCGGCGCGCTCGAGGCGCTGGACGAGGGCGTCGAGGGTGGTGAGGTCGGCCTCGGTCATGGGCGATCGCCATTCTCGCCCATCTCGCGCAGCGCCGCGGCCAGGATTCCGTTGACGAAGCCGGGCGCCTCGGCGCCGCAGAAGGTCTTCGCCGTCTCGACGGCCTCGGAGATCGCGCCCTCGGCGGGGATCGGGGTCTCGGCCGGCGCGACGTCGGGGTGCAGCATCTCGAGCAGCGCGACGCGCATGATCGCCCGCTCGAGCGGCGCGATGCGCTCGACGCTCCAGCCGCGAGCGTGACGCGCGATGCGCGCATCGAGCTCGGGCGCGTAGTCGTCGGCGGCGTAGGCGAGCGCGCGCGTGAACGTCGAGGCCTCGCGCGCGAGGACGTCGTCGAGCCCGCGCCCGGTGACGTCGTGCTGGTAGAGCGCGAAGACCGCGGCGCGGCGCTGGTCGCGGCGACGGGACATCGCTCGGCTAGGCGCGCGACATGTAGCCGCCGCTGCGCGTGTCGACCTTGACGCGCTCGCCGACGTCGACGAAGAGCGGGACCTGGACGACGGCGCCGGTCTCGAGCGTCGCGGGCTTCGTGCCGCCGCCCGAGGCGGTGTCGCCGCGCAGGCCGGGATCGGTCTGGGTGACCTCGAGCTCGACCGACGCCGGCAGCTGCACGTCCGAAGGGCGCTCGTCGATGAAGAGGACGTCGACGGTGTCGTTGGGCTTCGTCCAGCGCAGCGCGTCGGCGAGGCTCGTCTCGGGGACGGCGAGCTGCTCGAAGGACTCGGCGTCCATGAAATGGGCGTCGGTCCCGTCCGCGTAGAGGAACTGCATCTTGCGCGCCTCGGTGCGCACGGCCCGGAACTTCTCGCCGGCGCGGAACGTGCGATCGATCACGGCCCCGTCGGACGCGCGCCGCAGCCGCGAGCGCACGAACGCGCCGCCCTTGCCGGGCTTGACGTGCTGGAACTCGAGGATCTTGAAGACGGTCCCGTCGACCTCAATGTGGTTGCCGTTCTTGAACTGATTAGTTCCGAGATACATGTCTGGTACCCTTGGGCGATGCCCGAGTACAGCAAGCCGCTCGCGGAGTA
>DATNGY010000512.1:0-15345 GCA_035605735.1 Solirubrobacteraceae bacterium | reverse complement strand
TCCGGCCCCAAGACCGGGCGCAAGATCGTCTACTTCCACGGCTGCGGAACGGAGTACTACGAGCCGGAGGAGGGGGAGAAGCTCGTCGCCATCCTCGAGCACAACGGCTTCGAGGTCGAGGTCCCCAAGCAGGACTGCTGCGGGCTGCCCCTGCAGTCCAGCGGCCTCTTCGACGACGCGCGCAAGGTCGTGCTGCGCCTGGCCCGCGCGCTCGCGCCGCACGTGCGGGACGGCTCGATCATCGTCGGCAACGCGACGAGCTGCACGGTCATGCTCAAGCGCGAGGCGCGCGAGATCCTCTCGCTCGAGGACGATCCCGACCTCAAGCTCGTGTCCGAGCGCACGTACGACATCTGCGAGCTCTTGCTCGAGCTCCACGACCGCGGCGAGCTGAAGACCGACTTCCGGCCCGTGCCCGAGAAGATCGCCTACCACGCGCCCTGCCAGCAGCAGGGGCACGGCATCGGCAAGCCGGCGCTCGATCTCTTCGCGCTCATCCCGGAGCTCGAGGTCGTCGAGATGGACGCGCGCTGCTGCGGGATCGCCGGGACGTACGGGCTCAAGCAGGAGAAGTACGAGATCGCGATGGCCGTGGGGGCCGACCTCTTCGGGCAGGTCGCAGCGTCGGGCGCGGACACGGTCGCCTGCGACAGCGAGACCTGCCGCTGGCAGATCAGCCACGCGACCGACCGGCCCTCGGTGCACCCGATCGACTTCCTACACCGGGCCTACGGGCTGTCGTAGCTTCCGTGGTCGGGCTCGTCGTCGTCTCGCACAGCCGCGAGCTCGCCGAGGGCGTCGTCGCGCTGGCGCGCGAGATGGGCGGGGAGGAGCTCGCGCTCGAGGCGGCCGGCGGCCTCGAGGAGCCCGGCGCGCTCGGCACCGACCCCGAGCGCGTCCGCGCGGCGGTGGAGCGGGCGATGTCCGACGACGGCGTGCTCGTGCTCATGGACCTCGGATCGGCCCTGATGAGCGCCGAGATGGCGATCGAGCTGCTCGCCGACGGCGGCGACCGCGTGCGCCTGAGCGAGGCGCCGCTCGTCGAGGGCGCGGTGGCGGCCGCGGTGTCGGCGCGGGGCGGCGGCACGATCGACGAGGTCGCCGCCGAGGCGCGCGGCGCCCTGGCGATGAAGGCGTCGCAGCTCGGGGCCGAGGCGCCCGACGCGGGGCCGGCTCCCGCCGCGCCGAGCGCTCCGGCCGACGCCGAGGCGCGCCTCGAGGTCCGCAACGCGATCGGGCTGCACGCGCGGCCGGCGGCGCGCTTCGTGGAGATCGCGCGGCGCTTCGAGGCCGACGTTCGCGTCGCGAAGGACGGCGGCGGCGCCCCGGTCGGGGCCACGAGCCTGACCTCGGTCGTCGCGCTCGGCGCGCGCCTCGGCGACGCGCTCGTCGTGACCGCGTCGGGGGCGCAGGCCGCCGAGGCGGTGGCGGCGCTCGAGGCGCTCGCGGACGAGGGCTTCGGCGACGGCGTCGTCGCTCGGGCTCCGGCGCCGCCTGCGCCTGCGCCCGAGCCCGAGCCCGCCCGCACTCCCGCCGCGGGCGAGTGCCTGCGCGGCGTCGCCGCCTCGCCCGGCGTCGCGATCGGTCCCGCCCGGGCGCTGCGCGACGCCGCCGGTCCGCCGCCCGAGCGCGCCGCGGACTCGCCCGACGACGAGCGCGCCCGCCTCGACGAGGCCCGCGAGGCCGCGCGCGCCGCCGTGGCCGGTGACCGCGAGGCCATGGCCGGTCGCGCGGGCGAGGCCGAGGCGGCGATCTTCGACGCCCACCTCGCCCTCCTCGACGACGACGCGCTGCTCGAGCCCGCGCGCGCCGCGATCGCCGCGGGCGCGACCGCCGAGCGCGCCTGGTTCGACGCCGCCGAGGGCGCGGCCGAGCGCTTCCGCGGCCTCGACGACGCGCTGCTGCGCGAGCGCGCCGCCGACGTCCAGGACGTAGGGCGCCGCGTCGTCGCCGCGCTCACCGGCGAGGACGGTGGCGCGGCGCCGACCGAGCCGGGCATCGTCGTCGCCCGCGAGCTCACGCCCGCCGACACCGCCGGCCTCGACCCCGCGCTCGTGCGCGGCATCGCGACCGCGCGCGGGGCGGCGACCGCCCACGCCGCGATCCTCGCCCGGGCGCTCGGTCTGCCCGGCGCCGTCGGGCTCGGCGATGCGGTGCTCGCGATCGCCGACGGCACCGCGCTGCTCCTCGACGGCGACGCCGGGACGCTGATCGTCGACCCGCCCGAGGAGGAGCTCGCGGCCGCCGAGGAGCGCCGCGAGCGGGCGGCGGAGCGGCGCGCGGCCGCGCGCGAGCGCGCGCACGAGCCCGCGACGACGACCGACGGCGAGCGGATCGAGGTCTTCGCCAACCTCGGGTCGGCCGCCGAGGCGAGCGCCGCGGTCGAGGCCGGCGCCGAGGGTGTCGGCCTCCTGCGCACGGAGTTCCTCTTCCTCGACCGGCCCGAGCTGCCCGACGAGGACGAGCAGGCGGCGACGCTGGCCGAGATCGCGCGGGCGCTCGACGGGCGGCCGCTCGTCGTCCGCACGCTCGACGCGGGCGCCGACAAGCCGCTCCCCGCGCTGCCGATGCCCCCCGAGGCCAACCCGTTCCTCGGCGTGCGCGGGATCCGCCTCGCGCTCGCCCGCCCCGAGGTCCTGGCGACGCAGCTGCGCGCGATCCTCCGCGTCGCCGCGGAGTTCCCGGTCAAGGCGATGCTGCCGATGGTCGCCACGGTCGCCGAGCTGCGAGCGGCGCGCGCCGCGCTCGACGAGGCCCGGGCGGCGACGGGGATCGACGCGCCGCTCGACCTCGGGATCATGGTCGAGGTCCCGGCAGCGGCCCTCGGCGCCGCGGCGCTCGCCGAGCACGCCGACTTCTTCTCGATCGGCACCAACGACCTCACGCAGTACACGATGGCCGCCGAACGCGGGGAGGAGCGCCTCGCGTCGCTGCTCGCGGGCCCCCAGCCGGCCGTGCTCGCGCTCGTGCGCGCGACGGTCGAGGCGGCGCGCGCGAGCGGGCGCTGGGTCGGCGTCTGCGGCGAGCTCGCCGGCGACCCGGCCGCCGCCGTCCTCCTCGCCGGCCTCGGTGTCACCGAGCTCAGCATGGCGCCGGCGCTCGTGCCCGAGGCGAAGGCGGCGCTGCGGGCGGTCTCGCTAGCGGACGCCCGCACCGCCGCCGCGGCCGCGCTCGCGGCGCCGGACGCCGAGACAGCGCGGGAGGCGGCGGCCGCCTTGCTCAGCCGGTAGCATCGGCGACCCTGTGAACGTGGGCACGCCGATGGCGCTGGGCTCAGGGAGGAGGGTCCGCGTGCTCGCCGTCGGCACGGGCCTGCGGATCGTGCTCGCGCCCGTGATCATGGCGCTCGTCCTCGCCGAGACCTTCACGGCCGCGGCCGTCGTCTTCGTCGTTGCGGCGGCGACGGACTGGGTCGACGGCCGGCTCGCGCGCCGCTGGGGCGTGACCTCGAAGCTCGGCTCGTTCCTCGACACGACCGCCGACAAGCTCCTCGTCACCGCGGCGCTCGTCGGACTGCTCGCGGAGGGCCGCGCGTCGCCGTGGGTCGTGCTCGTCATCGTCGGGCGCGAGCTCGTCATGCTCGGCCTGCGGGCGGCCGTCGCCGCCGGCGGCAGCCACCTGGAGGCCTCCGCGTTGGGCAAGTGGAAGACGACGGTCCAGTTCGGGGCCATCGTCCTCGCCATGCTGCGCCCGGACATCGTGATCGCCGGCGCCTACCTCGACCAGTGGGCGATGGTGCTGGCCGCGCTCATCACCGCCTGGTCGGCCGTCGACTACCTCGGACGCTTCTCCTCCGCGCTGCGCGGCGCTTCGTGAGCCGCGTCTACGTGAGCGGCGGCAGCGGTTTCATCGGCGGCGCGCTCGTGGAGCGCCTCGTCGCGCGCGGCGACGAGGTCGTCGGGCTCGCGCGCTCCGAGCCGGCGGCGGCGGCGGTGGCGGCGCGCGGGGCCCGGGTCGCGCGCGGCGACGTGTGCGACGAGGCGGCGGTCGCGCGGGCGATGGAGGGCTGCGCGCTCTGCTTCCACGTCGCGGGCGTAAACGACCACTGCGTCGACGACGTCGGGCCGATGCGCCAGGTCAACGTCGACGGCGCGGTGGCCGCTGTCCGGGCCGCGGCTCGGGCCGGCGTTCCGCGGCTCGTCCACACCTCCTCGGCGGCGACGATCGGCGAGCCGCCGGGGACGGTCGGCACCGAGTCCACGCAGCACCGGGGGTGGTACCTGTCGTCCTACGAGCGCACGAAGACCGAGGGGGAGCGCGCCGCGTTCGCGGCCGCCCGCGACGTGGGCCAGGACGTCGTCTGCGTGAACCCGTCCTCGGTCCAGGGGCCGGGCCGCGCCGGCGGCACCGGGCGCTTCCTGATCGCCTTCCTCGACGGCCGGCTGCGGTTCTTCGTCGACACGAACGTGAGCCTGGTCGACGTCGCCGACTGCGTAGAGGGCCACCTGCTGGCCGCGGCGCGCGGCCTCGACGGCGAGCGCTACCTGCTCAACGGGATGAGCCTCTCGATCGCCGAGGCGCTCGCGCTCGCAGCTGAGGTCGCCGGCGTCAACCGCCGCCCCCGGCTCGTGCCGCGGCGGCCGGCCGTCGCGGTGGCGGGCCTCGTCGAGCGGGGCGCGCGCCTCCTGGGCCGCCGGCCCCCGGTCTGTCGCGAGATGGTTCGGACCCTGCTGCACGGCCACCGCTACGACGGCTCGCGCGCCGAGCGCGAGCTCGGGCTGCGCTACACGCCGCCGGGCGAGACGATCCTGCGCACGGTGCGGTGGGCGCGCAGCGAGGGCCTGCTGCGCGGCTGAGCGCCAGTTTGCGCGCCGCCGGGGCGGGTAGCCCCGTGTCGGTCCACGGAAGGAGGACGGATGTCCACCGGTCTCATCATCGCCATCGTCGTCGTAGTCCTGCTGCTGCTCCTCGCGCTGGTCGTACTCCTGCCCAGGGCGCGGGCCCGCAAGCGCGAGCGTGAGCTCCAGCACCGCCGCGGGGAGGTCGCCGAGGCCCACCGCGACCGGGCCGAGCGGCGCTCCGCCCGCGCCGACGAGGCCGAGCAGGTCGCCGCGCGCGAGCGCGCCGAGGCTGACCTGCACGAGACGCGTGCCCGGATGCACGAGCGCGGCCTGGCCGACGACGACCTCGACGCCGAACGCGAGCGGGTGGTCCAGGGTGGGAGCGGCAACGCCGGCGATCGCGATCGCTCGTCCACGGACGCCGACGCCGGTGACCGCGACCGCTCCTACGACCGCGGCGACTCCGACTCGGGCGACGCCGGCGAGTTCGAGCGGGGCCGTGCGGTCGGCCACGACGAAGCCGAGGGCGGCGCCGAGCGCTTCGAGCGGGACACGACGCGCGACGAGCGCACCTGACGCCGCGGACGCGCCAAGGCACCGAAGTCCTGACCGGTCGCGCGGCATGTGGGCCGCGCGGCCCGGGTACGCTAGATAGAGATGCCGACGAAGACGCAGCGTGAGCGCGAGGCCGAGCAGCGCAAGCAGAAGCTCGACCGCATCCAGGAGCAGGTCGAGGAAGGCTCGCTCGTCATCCGCCAGATGACCGACGAGGAGCGCGCTCGCTTCACGCGCCCCGAGCCCCCACGGGTGCCGGCCTCCCGGCGCCGCTCCCCGCGCAATCGTCGGCCGCTGCCGCCGCGCGTCCCGCGCAGCTGAGCCCGTCGCTCGACCAGCTCCCCGAGTGGGACGAGGGCACCGTCGCGGTGCTCTCCACCGGAGGGGGAGCGCCGCACGCGATCCCGGTCTCCGCGATCGTCCGCGCCGGCCCACGACGGGTGCTGCTCGCGCTCGCGCTGCGTCGCGAGTCCCTCGCCCGCCTGCGCACCGACCCACGCTGCGGGCTGACGCTGATGACCGCCGGCGACGTGGCGTGCACGGCGTATGGGCGGGCACGAATCGTCCAGGAGCCGATGACGGTCTCCGACCGCGTGGCGGCAATCGCGATCGACGTCGAGTCGATCGCGGATCACATGCAGCCGGACTTCGTCCTCGAGGGTCCGGTGCGCTGGCGCTGGACCGACGCCGAGGCCCGCGAGCGAGACGCGGTCATCCGCGACGCGCTCGCGCGCCTCGCGGGCTCGTGACGCGGTCGCCGGACGGGCGCGAATCGCGGCCGAGTGGTTACTTTGGCGCGGCGGCTTCGGGACGACTCGCCCCGGCGGCTTGGCGGGCTTTCCCCGCGGCCAGCCGACGTCAGGTGGGCCGCGCGATGCGGAAGCTGCCGCGGCCGATGAGCGCGCCGAAGCGCCGCTCGGCCGGCACCCCCGCGCCCGGCCACACGAACCAGCGGTAGAACCCGGGCACCAGCCGGCGGCGATCGCCGTTGTAGCGCCACGAGCCCTCGAGCCGGAGCCGCGACCGCCGCGGCCAGGCGCTCAGCACCTTGATCGACCGGTGGCCGACGACGCGGAAGAGCTGGACGTTGTAGTAGCGAGCGTGTCGCACGCGCGTCCAGCGCAGGAGCGGCGGCGCGGCGAGCGTCACCCCCTTGCGAGGCCCGAGCAGCCGCGCCCCCGGCACGACGCGCACCTCGCGCGTGCGCGCGTTGCCGGCCTGGTCGGTCGCGGTGACCTCGTAGCGGTAGCGCCGGCCGTTGACCAGCCCGCCGTCGCTCAGCCCGTGCCCGCGACCGCGGTAGACCACGGAGCGCCGGGCCCCGTGTTCGCCCGGCGACCGCACGACCTTGATCTCCTTCGCCCCGGTCGCGCGCCAGCGCACGTACGCGCGCCCGTCTGCGGGCTCGCCGCTGACGCGGAGCGCCGGCGCCGTGTCGTCGTAGCGGAAGCCGAAGGCGCGCGCCGCGACGTTCCCGGCCTTGTCGGCACACGACACGCTCACGACGGGCGTCCGCACCTCGGACGGACCGCACCCGGCGAGGCCCGAGAGCGCGTCGCCGGCGCGGATCGAGAGCCCGACCGGATGGTTGAACCAGCCGCGATGGTCGGGCTTGCGAGTGGGCTCCGCGCTCGCGATGTCCGGGGCCGTGGCGTCGTACTTGAGGCCGAACGGGATCGCGGCGCTCACGTTGCCGGCGAAGTCGCGGCAAGCGCCTGCGATCGTCGTGCCCGCCGTGTCGGGTCCGGCAAAGGTGATCGACGTGCACGACGCCACGCCTGACACGGCGTCGGCGCCGACGAACGCGACGTTCACCGGATGGTTGAACCAGCCGTTGCGATCGGCCGGGCGAGACGTGGCGGCGCCGGTGGCCGACGGGGGTGACTTGTCGATCCGCACCGTCGCCGTCACGTACGTCCACGTCACGAGATCGCTCACGCCACAGGTCCACCGGGTGACGCCCTCGGAGGCAATCGTCTTCGGGTTAGGGCAGTTGTCGGTGTCCTTGGTGTCGGGACTTGGGAACCAACGAAGCAAGACGTCCGTCGCCGCCCAGCCGGTGCAACCATCGTTCGGACTGCACGTGTAGTTCACTCCGAGTGCCGAGGCACGGGTCGCGGCACTGAGCAGGCAGACGGCCAGGACCCCCGCCACCACCCACCCCCTCAATGCCTGCTCACCTCCCGCTCCATCCGCCGCGTCAGGGCGAGCAGCGACGCGCTTGCGATCGCGAGGACGGCGAGGGCGGCTCCGGCGGCGGCCAGCGTTCCCCGGTTCGTGCCCTGCGGCGCGGCGGCCGACGCGGCGCGCGCGAGCGGGAGGACTACCGGCCGCGTCGCGTACAACGGAGGGGCGACGATCTTCAGCGTGCGGCTGGGCGCGGCGCGCCGGCGGGCGGCCCGTGCGGCTTGATGTCGATGGGCCGCCTTCCGCGCCTTTCGGGGCGCCGCGGCGGGGGTCGAGGCCCGCGATGACCCTGCGGTCGGGGCGCCGGACGACTCCACGCTCGTCGTGGCGGGGATCGCCGGGCGCGGCGTCACCGTCTGCGTCGGCGTTGCGGACGGCGTCGGCGCCGGCACGGCCGACCGGCGCGTGGGGGTGACGGGAACGCTGCTGCGCGTCACCGGCGCGGGCGTGACCGCGACCGCGGCGGCGGCCGGAGCGGGGTCCGGGCTCGGGCCCGAGGGCGGCGGGTCCGGCGAGGGGCCCGACTGCGCCGAGGCGGGCGCCGCGCAGGCCATCGTGAGGACGGCGACGCCCAAGAGCCTGCGCACGGAGATGCTGCCTACCAAGTTTTCCCCCGACCCCACGTCGAACGGTCCGACCGGTCGACGACGCTAGCGCGCCCCACCTGCACCCGTCAACGGGTGCAGGTGGGCGCGCTGACGTCTGCTCAGGGTGTCAGGCGACCTCCCTTCACGACAGCTGCCGGAGCATCTGGCTCAGGCGGTTCCCGTTCGACGCGAGGCTCGTGCCGAGCGAGTCGTTGGACTGGGAGACGGACCCGCCGCCTCCACCGAACAGCGCCACCGGGATGTTGACGTTGGTCGGCCACCACTGCTCCGAGGTGGCGTCCGACGTCGCCCGCTGGCCGTTGTACGCGAACTGGCCGGCGGCCTGGATGTCCACGCCGTCGTCGTGGCCGTAGCCGCCGTCCTTGCCGCGCATGTCACAGCCGCAGCCGCCGCCCAGCTCCTGGTCGGCGTCCTGCGTCGTGGTGTTTGTGTTCTCGGCGGTCGAGTCGGCCGACGAGCTGTTGGTCTGTTCGACCGAGCCGCCGTCGGGCTGGGACTTCGCGTCGTCGGGCTTGCCGTAATCCGGCTTGCCGTAGTCGCCCTTGCCCTCGCAGCCGCAGTCCTTGCGGCCGTGGTCCTTGTGGCCGTGGTCCTTGCGGCCGTGGTCCTTGCCGCCGTGGTCCTTGCCGCCGAGGCTCACCGGGGCGTTGACGTTCTTCGCCCCGACCTGCTCCGACGTCGCCGACGAGTCGGCGTCCTGCCAGCTCTTGGCGGCCTGCTCGAGCGCCTGGATCCGCACGCCGGAGCACCCGCAGCCGCCGTCCTGGCGCTGGTCGGCAGTCTGGTGGGTCGCGTTGTCGTTCGACGCCGTGGACGAAGCCTCGGAGTCGTTGGACTGCTTCACGGACCCGCCGGACCCGCCGTGCCCGATGCTGACCGGGAGGTTCTTGTTCGTCGGCCCCCACTGCTCCGAGGTCGCGTCCGAGGACGCACCCTGGCCGTTGTAGGCCTCCTGGTCGAGGGCCTGGATGCCGGAGCCCGACGCGCTCTGCGTCGCGTCCTGCGTCGTGCTGTTGCGGTTCGAGGCGGTCGAGTCGGCCGACGAGCTGTTGCTCTGGTCGACCGAGCCGCCGCTCGGGGCGAGATCCTCCTTCGGCCCGCCGTCGCAGCCGCAGTCCTTGCGGCCGTGGTCCTTGCCGCCGAGGCTCACCGGGGCGTTGACGTTCTTCGCCCCGACCTGCTTCGACGTGGCCGACGAGTCGGCCCACTGGTCGTTGCCGGCGAACTGGCCGAGCGCCTGGATGCCGGCGCCGCCGTCATGGCCCTTGCCGTCCTCCGGCTTGCCGTAGTCCGGCTTCTTGCCGTCCTCGGGCTTCTTGCCGTAGTCCGGCTTCTTGCCGTCCTCCGGCTTCTTGCCGTCCTCGGGCTTCTTGCCGTCGCTGGGCCGGCACCCGCAGCCGTACTGCCGCTGGTCGGCCGACTGCGTCGTGCTGTTGTCGTTGGTGGCCGTCGACGTCGCATACGAGTCGTTGGCCTGGGTCACGTCGCCGCCACTGCCCTTGGAGCCGAGGCGGACCGGCGTGTTCTCGTTCGTCGGGTGGAACTGCTCCGACGTCGCGTCCGACCGTGCACCCTGCCGCGAGAGCGCCACCTGCTCGGCAGCCTGCACGCCGCCGCCACCCTGCGACTGCGAAGCGTGCTGCATCGTCGCGTTCGTGTTGGCGGCCGTCGAGTCGGCCTCCGAGGTGTTGCTCTGGCTCACGTCGCCGTCGTCGCCGGGGCTGTGGATCCGCACCGACGTGTTGTCGTTGCGCGGCTTCACCTGCTTCGACGTCGCCGACGAGTCGGCGTACTGGTCGTTGAGCGCCTTCTGCTCGACCGCCTGGGTCCCACCATGGCCGTAGCAGCCGCAATCGCCGCGCGCGTCCTGCCGCGCGTCCTGCGTCGTGCTGTTGGTGTTCGACGCCGTCGAGTCGGCCTTCGAGCTGTTGCTCTGGTCGACCTTGCCGGCGTTGCCCGGGCTGCCGATGCGAACCGAGATGTTCGAGTTGCTCGGATGCTCCTGCTTCGAGGTCGCATCCGAGGAGGCGCCCTGCCGGTTGCCCGCGAACTGCGCCGCGGCCTGCTCGCCGCCGCCCTTCTGGCAGCAGCTCCCAGAGCCGGACTGGTTCGCGGACTGGTTCGTCGTGTTCGCGTTCTGCGCCGTCGACGTGGCCGCCGAGCTGTTGCTCTGCGTGACGTCGCCGTCGTCGCCGCCGCTGCCGATGCGAACCGAGATGTTCGTGTTGCTGGGATGGTCCTGCGTCGAGGTCGCCGTCGAGGAGGCACCCTGGCCGTTGAGGGCCTTCTGGAGGACGGCCTGCGCGCCGCCGCCGCCCGACTGGGTGGCGTTCTGCGACGTCGTGTTCGCGTTCTGCGCGGCCGAGGTCGCCGCGGAGCTGTTCGTCTGGGTCACGGAGCCCGCGTTACCGGGACTCCCGATCCGGACGGAGATGTTCTGATTGGTCGGGGCCTTCTGCGTCGACGTGGCCGACGAGGTGGCGGACTGCTGGCTGCCGGCGCCCTGCTCGGCCGCCTGCAGGCCATCCGCCATCGCCGTCCCCGCCCCTCCGCAGAGGAGGAGCAGCAGGCCCGTGACCAGCGCAACGAGGTTTCGCTGCATCACGTCTCCTGAGTTCGATGGTGATATCCCGGGCGCTATCACCCGGGTCTTGGCGTGCTGTGGCGTCAGTCGCGACGTCAGCCAGGCCGATCGAGCCTCGAGGAGCGTGGCTTCGGGCGACGTACGGCCGTCGCCACCCTCAGCCGGGTGAAGATCTCGGGTGCCGTGAGCACGATCGCGGCCAGGAGCAGCGCCGCGGCCACGCCGCCGCCGCCTCCGCCGCCCACGCCGCCGGCGAGCGGCGTCGACGACGAGGCGTCGATGGGCGCGGGCGCGATCGGCGCTGCGGGCGCGCGGCCCGTGCCGTGCTCGTCGCTGTCGCGGGCGCCGCGCCCGCTGCCGGGGATCGCCGCGCCGGTCGTGCCGGTCGCGCCGGCGGCCGCGTGGGACGCCGACGGTGCCGCGCGCCACGGGAGCGGCGTCGCGCCGCCGGCGGGCGGGAGGCCGCCACGGGCGCGGGCGAAGGCGGCGCCGCCGCGCCGCTTCGACGCGTGGCGCTTGCCGTCGGCCGACGCCGAGCGGCTCGCACGGCCGCCGTCCAGCGGCGCGAGCCCCGGGCGGACGTCGTCCGCCAGCGGCCGTCCGTCGAGGACGTCGGAGGTGATCGATCCGGCGAGCCCGGTGGCCCACCTCTCCACCGACGACGCCGTCGGAGCCCTCGCCCGCGGGGGCGGCTCGGGCGCGCAGCCCCAGCTCCAGTTCCAGTCGAACGACCACGCCCCACCGGCGACGGAAGACGACGGGCTCGTCGACGGCGCGCTGGTCGCCCCGCAGCCCGAGCCCCAGGACCAGTTCCAGTTCCACGTCCACGAGGTCGGGCCACCGCCGCCGTCGTCCACGGGCCCGGCGCGCGCCGCGCCGCCGTCCGCCGGCGCGGCCCGCGGCGTGGCGGCGGGACTCGTCGACGTCTGGACGACCGGTCCGCGGTCGCCGGGGCTGAAGATATTGATCGCGACGTTGATGTTCGTCGGGGCGACCTGCGGGCCCGGGGCGGTCGAGCTCGCCGCCGCGGCCGTCGCCGCGGCCTGGATCGCGGCCGCCGTCCGCGTCGCGGGAGCTGCCGGAGCCCGTGCCGGATCGCGAACGGCTGCCGCCGCCGGCCCGGGATCGCTCGCCTTGAGCGTCGGCGGCTCGGGTGCGGCCGCCGCCGCCGGGGCCTGCGGCTTCTGCGCCTCGGGCTGCGACGGCGCGGGCACCGGCGGAGCTTCACTCTCTGCATTTTCGTGAAGGGCCGGCGCGCTATTACCGTCAGTAGCACCGGCGGGCGCGGCCACAGACTGCGTGGCGGCGGCCACCGTCGCCGCCGCCTGCGTCCGGACCGACTCCACGAGCGCCTCGGCGGTCGACCCCGTGCTCGTCGGGGCCGCCGCCTGATACTGGTCTGATATCGCTGTAGTAGCGGGGATCGCCGCGTCTTGGGCGTGCGCCGCGGGTGGAGCGGCGAGGCCGGCGAGGAGGGCGGCGCACGCAAGCGCGCGCACAGGACGCCCGAGGCGGGCGGCCGGCCGGCGCGCGCTTGCGTAGATCGAATCGATCACTTTCCCCCCGGCCCCCCAAGAGGCCTATCGTTTAAGGAACTACCCCACCAGACGACGATCGTGCCATTAAGGTGAACGCCATGCGGGAGCCCGAGCGACGCGAGCGCGATCGCGTCATCGAGCAGCATCTGCCCCTCGTCCGCGCCCTCGCGCGGCGCTACGCGGGCGCTGGCGAGCCGCTCGACGACCTCGTGCAGGCGGGGGCGATCGGGCTCATCAACGCAGTCGATCGCTACGAGCCGGGGCGCGGCGCTCCGCTCACTGCATACGCGGTGCCGAGCATCCTCGGGGAGATCCGCCGCCACCTGCGCGACCGCTGCGCGACCGTCCGCCTGCCGCGCACGATCCAGGAGCATCAGCGCGCGCTGCGGCGCGCGGATCGCGAGCTCCGGGCCCGGCTCGGTCGGACGCCGACGCTCGCCGAGCTCGCCGGGCGCGCCGGCGTCGCGGCGCCCGACGCCGCGCGCGCCCTGAGCGCCGTCGCCCCGGCGCCGCTGCCGGCCGACGACGACCCGGCGGCGCCGTTGTGCGACGGCATGGGGGAGGCGGTCGCCGAGCGCGTGGCGCTCATCGGCGCTCTCGGCGCGCTCGGCGAGCGCGAGCGACGGATCGTCCACCTGCGCTTCTACGCCGACGTCAGCCAGGCCCGCATCGCCCGCGAGCTCGGTCTCTCCCCGGTGCACGTCTCGCGGCTACTGCGCGCCGCGCTCGAGCGCGTACGCGCCTGTCTGGACGCGGAGGCAGCGGTTGTGCGGCCCGCGCCCGCGCCGTAGGCTCGCCCCACGATGGCCACGCGCGAGCGCCGCCGCGTCAAGGACTTCCTCGACCTCCCGTATGCGATCGCGGTCGCCCGCGGCGAGGACGGCTGGACCGCCCGGGTCGAGGAGCTCGAGGGCTGCGAGGCGACCGGCGCGAGCCCTGACGAGGCCGCGGCCGCCGTGCGCGCCGCGATGGGCGACTGGATCGGCGCCGCCCTGGCCGCGGGCCGGCCCGTGCCGACGCCGCGCGCGACCGCCACCCACAGCGGGCGCCTGCTCGTGCGCATGCGGCCGGACCTCCACGCCGAGCTCGCGCGCCTGGCCGAGCGCGAGCAGACCAGCATGAACGCGCTCATCGTCGGGATCCTCGACGACGCCGTGAGGGCACGCGACCCGGCCGAGCCGGCGCCAGGACCCGCGCCGGCTCCTACGCAGCCGGCCGCGCCCGCGCCGCCGGCCGACCGCACGCGCCTGCTCTCGCTCGCGCTGAAGGCGAACCTCGTCATCGTGGTCGTCGCCGCTGTGGTCGCGGTCGGGTTGCTCGTGCTCGCCTGGCAGGGCGCATAGGGCCGCCCGGCCAAGCGGCCATGACGCCCGCGCTCCGCGTCGCCCTCGCCGCCGTCGCCGCGCTGCTGCTCGCGGCGCCGCCCGCCGCGGCGGCCAACCCGTGGCGCCAGCCCGCGCACCCGTGGAACATCGCCCACCAGGGCGGCGAGGACGAGTTTCCCTCGAACACGCTCTACGCGTTCAAGCGCGCGCTCGCCGCGGGCGCCGACATGCTCGAGCTCGACGTCGGCGTCACGCGCGACAACCGCATCGTGGTCTCGCACGACACCACCGTCGACCGCACGACGAACGGCCACGGGACGATCGCGTCGCAGTCGCTGCGCGCGCTGCGCCGCCTCGACGCCGCCTACTGGTTCTCGCGCCGCGGGCCCGACCACTACCGCCACGGCCGGCCCGCCTCGGCGTATCCGTTCCGCGGCATCGCCACCGGGCGCCGGCGACCGCCGCCGGGCTTCTGCCGCACCGACTTCCGGCTGGCGACGCTGAGCGAGGTGCTGCGGGCGTTCCCGCACACTCCGATCAACATCGAGATCAAGGCGCGGACCAAGGCCGAGACGACGGACGAGTACGTGCGCAACGCCGACGTCCTCGCGCGGCTGCTGCGCAGGATCCACCGGCGCGACCTCATCGTCGTCTCCTTCCGCCAGCAGGCCGTCGACCGCTTCCACGCGCTCGTCCCGGGGATCGGCGTCGCCCCCGGCATCGCCGGCGCCGCCAACTGGCTGCTCGCCGGCGGCTCCCCCGGCGACGGCGTGGTCGCCTTCCAGCTGCCGATCACCTACCGGCTCGGGGCGCAGACCTTCCAGATCACGACGCCGGCGAACGTCCGGCGCGCGCACGACCAGGGCTACGCCTGGCAGGTCTGGCTCTCCGACGACGGCGAGTCGCGCCGGACGTGGAACGGCCTGCTCGACGCGTGCGTCGACGGCGTGATGACGGCGCGCCCGGTCGCGTTCGAGCGCCTGCTGCGCGAGCGCGGCCGGCGTAGCGGCTGCTGAAAGACCTAGTGGTGCTCGATGACCTGGTCGATGAGGCCGTACTCGACGGCCTGCTCGGGCGGGAAGAAGCGGTCGCGCTCCATGTCGCTGTGGACCTCCTCGACCGGGCGGCCCGTGTGGTGCGCGTAGATCTCGTCGATACGGTCGCGCGTCTTCAGGATCTCGCGCGCGTGGATCTCGATGTCGCTCGACTGCCCCTCGAAGCCGGCGGTGGGCTGGTGGATGAGAATCCGGCTGTTGGGCAGCGAGAAGCGCTTGCCGGCCGCCCCGCCCGTGAGCAGGAGCGAGCCCATCGACATCGCGATGCCGACGCAGATCGTCGCCACGTCGGGCTTGATGAACTGCATCGTGTCGTAGATCGCGAGCCCCGCGTAGATCGACCCGCCCGGCGAGTTGATGTAGATCGAGATGTCCTTCTCCGGGTCGGCGGACTCCAGGTGCAGCAGCTGCGCGACGACGAGGTTGGCGATCTGGTCGTCCACCGGCTGGCCGAGGAAGATGATGCGCTCGTTGAGCAGGCGCGAGTAGATGTCGTACTCGCGCTCGCCGCGAGCGGAGCGCTCGATGACGATCGGGACGAGGGGCATTCAGGGAATCTAGCCTGGCGGCTGGCTCAGCGGCCCAGCAGCGCCATCGTCTGCTCGGAGTAGCGCGCGCCCACGGGCTCGGGCAGCGCGTCCGCGATCTCCGCGAGGTCCTCGGCGGTCAGCTGCACGTCGGCGGCCGCCACGTTCTCCTCGAGGCGCGCACG
>DATNGY010000511.1:0-6530 GCA_035605735.1 Solirubrobacteraceae bacterium | reverse complement strand
CGCCGGCGTCTCCCTGTTGCGCCCCGCGCACGTGCCGGAGCCGCAATGAGCGCTCAGGCGGCGACCAGCCTGCGCATCGGCGAGGTGGCCCGTCGCGTCGGCACGACCCCGCGCACGATCCGCTACTACGAGGAGATCGGCCTGCTGCCCGCGGGCGAGGGCCGTGAGTCCGGTCGCCACCGGGTGTACGGCGACCGCGAGGTCGAGCGCCTCCGCGAGGCGCTGCGCCTCAAGGAGCTGCTCGGCGTGAGCCTCGACGAACTGCGCACGCTGCTCGAGGCCGAGGAGGCGCGCGCCGCGCTGCGCGACGAGTGGCACGCCGAGCCCGCCGGCGAGCGCCGCCGGGAGATCCTGCGCGAGAGCCTCGGCCACCTCGACCGCCAGCTCGTCCTCGTCGGGCGCCGCCGCGACGAGATCGCGGCGCTCGAGCAGGATCTCCGCGCCCGGCGCGAACGCGTCAGCGGTCGCCTGCGCGAGCTGGAGGGCGGGTGACGCCCGCCCCGCAGCCCGCGCCCGGCCGTTCTCCTACGGCGCGATGTTCTGGTTGATCCGGAAGAGGTTCTCCGGGTCGTAGCGGCGCTTGACCTCGACGAGGCGGTCGTAGTTGTCGCCGTAGCTCGCGCGCACCCGATCGGGGCCCTCGTCGTGCATCATCATGTTGACGTAGCCACCGCCCGCGGAGTGCGGGTGGAGCGCGTCGTGGTAGGCCCGGGCCCACTCGATCATGCCCTCGTTCGCGGCGGGATCGGGGTCGACGCCGACGATGACCTGCCCGTAGCGCGCGCCGCGGTAGTTCCACGCCGTCGCGTCGCGGGCCGGCGCCGCGGCCGCCCCGTCGATCGGATACAGGTGCATCGTCGAGTGCATCGTCGGCAGCTGCGCGGCGTGCTCGCCGTGGATGTCGAGCGCCGCGTCGCTCAGCTCGTCGACGAAGTCGGCCCGCCAGTACCACTGCAGGCCCGTCGGGTAGAGGTCGTCGAAGGCGCGCTGCAGCATCGGGAACGGCATCTGGGCGACGCCGTCGAGCGCCGGTCCCAGCGCCCGCACGGGAGCGAGCAGCTCCCCGGCGCGCTCGACCGGGGCGTTGCAGCACCAGATGATCGCGCACATCTTCTGGAGCTGGAGCTCCTCCGGGAACGGCTCGGCCGGGGGCACGGTGATGAAGCCGAACCAGCCGTTGATCTCGGGCGGGGCATCCGCGATGAAGCGATCCCAGAAGCGCATGATCTCCGCGCCGCGCTCGAGCGGGAACAGCATCGGCCCGGCGACGACGTCGCGCACCGGGTGGCCGCGGAAGTCGAACGACGTCACGACGCCGAAGTTGCCGCCGCCGCCGCGGAGCGCCCAGAACAGGTCGGGGTGCTCCTTCTCGCTGGCGGTCACGAGCGACCCGTCCGCGAGCACGACGTCGGCCGACAGCAGGCTGTCGATCGTGAGGCCGTACTGGCGCGCGAGGTAGCCGATGCCGCCGCCGAGGGTCAGCCCGCCGACGCCCGTCGTCGAGATGAAGCCGGTCGGCACCGCAAGGCCGAACGGATACGTCGCGTGGTCGACGTCGCCCCAGGTCGCGCCGCCCTCGACCCGGACCGTCCGCCGGGCGGGATCGACGCGCACGCCGCGCATTGCGCTCAGGTCGACGACGATCGCGTCGTCCCAGACGCCGAGGCCGCCGGCGTTGTGGCCGCCGCCGCGCACCGCGAGCGGCGCGCCGCTCTCGCGGGCCAGCCCCACGGCGGCGAGGACGTCGGCGGCGTCCACGCAGCGCGCGATGAGCCGCGGGCGCCGGTCGATCATCCCGTTGTAGACGCTGCGCGCCTCGTCGTAGCCGGCATCGCCGGGCTCCAGCAGCGTGCCCCGGAAGGCGTCGCTGATCGCGTCGGCGGTCGGCGTGACGGTGCTTGCCATGAACAAACCCCTTCTCTCGGTATGCCGGACCGGGGCGACGGGTGTCGCCCGCATTGTCTCTTCGAGGACGCCGCCCGCGGGTTTTTCTTCCGAGCGCCCCGGCATCATGGAGCGGCGATGGCCACCGCGTTCGCCGCCCGTGACGAGCTCGACCGCGAGGCGCTCGCGGCCGCGCCCGTGCGCTGGCCGCGGCCCTCGCGCCTGGCCGCGCCGCTGCGCTGGCGCCCGGCGACCGCCGCCGAGGCGGCCGAGTCGCTCGAGCTGACGACCGTCGGGGCGCTCCTGGAGCACCTCCCGCGCGACTCGGGCGAGGCGCGCACAGTCGCCGAGCTCGTGCCCGACGAGACCGCGACCGTCATCGTCGAGGTCCGCTCGATCACGTCGCGGCCCGTCCGCCGGCGCGGGATGAAGCCCCTCGTCGAGGCGGTGGTCGCCGACGCCACCGGGGTCATGCGGGCCACGTTCTTCAACCAGCCGTGGCTGAAGGATCAGTACCGGCCGGGCACGCGGCTCATGCTCGCCGGCAAGTTCCAGGGCCGCCACCGCTTCCGCGTCAACACGCACGCCCGGACCGACGCGGTCGCCACCGGCGGCGAGGCGGCGGGCCAGTACCCCGCGACCAAGGGCCTGACCTCGACCCAGATCCTCGCCCAGGTCCGCGAGCATCTCCCCTCCGTGAGCGACTTCGCCGAGCCGCTGCCGGCGACGCTGCGCGTCGCCGAGCGCCTGCCCGACCGCCCGGCCGCGCTCGCGGCCGCGCACGTCGGCGACCGCGAGGCCGGCCGCGCGCGGCTCGCCTTCGAGGAGCTCCTGCTCGACCAGATCGTCCAGCTGCGCCTGCGCGCCGAGCGCCGCGCCGACCAGGCCGCCGCCCCGCTGGGCGACGCGCCGACGCTGAGCCGCGTCTGGCGCGACACGCTGCTGCCGTTCACGCCGACGGCCGACCAGCGCCGCGCGATGGACGAGCTCGACGCCGACCTCGCGCGCGCGCGCCCGATGCAGCGACTGCTCATGGGGGAGGTGGGCTCGGGCAAGACGGTGGTCGCCGTGCACGCGATGCTGCGCGCGGTCGAGCACGGGATGCAGGCGACGCTCATGGCCCCGACCGAGACGCTCGCCGAGCAGCACTTCGCGACGCTCCAGGCGCTCATGCCGGGCTCGCTCGTCTCCGCCGCGCTGCTCACGGGCTCGACTCCCGCGGGCCGCCGCGCCGACCTGCTCGGCAAGCTCCGCACCGGCGAGCTCGCCCTCGTCGTCGGCACGCACGCGCTGATCGAGGGCGACGTCGAGTTCGACCGCCTTGCGGTCGCCGTCGTCGACGAGCAGCACCGCTTCGGCGTGCGCCAGCGCGCGGCGCTCGACGCGAAGGCGCCGCCCGGTCTCGCCCCCCACGTCCTGCACATGACCGCAACGCCGATCCCACGGACGCTGCGGCTCGCGGCGTTCGGCGCGCTCGACGTCACGGCGCTGCGCGAGCTGCCGACCGGCCGCCAGCCGATCGAGACGTTCGTCGCCGGCGGCGAGCGCGAGCGCGCCCGCGCCTACGAGCGCATCCGCGAGGAGCTGCGCGCCGGGCGCCAGGCCTTCGTCGTCTGTCCGCTCGTGAGCGAGTCCGAGGCGCTCCAGGCGCGTGCCGCGACCGCCGAGTTCGAGCGCCTGCGCGCGACCGAGCTTCAGGGCTTCGACGTCGTGCTCCTCCACGGCCAGATGCGCCCGCGCGAGAAGGCGGCGGCGATGGAGGCCTTCGCCGCGGGCTCCGCCGACGTGCTCGTGGCCACGACGGTGATCGAGGTCGGCATCGACGTCCCCAACGCGACCGTCATGCTCGTCGAGGACGCCGAGCGCTATGGCATCTCGCAGCTGCACCAGCTGCGGGGCCGGGTCGGGCGGGGGAGCCACGCGTCGCTGTGCCTGCTCTTCGGGCCCAAGGACTCGCCGCGGCTGCGGGCGCTCGCCGAGCACACCGACGGCTTCCGGCTCGCCGAGATCGACCTCGAGCTGCGCGGGGAGGGCGAGCTGACCGGGACGCGCCAGTCGGGGCTCGCGCGCTTCCGCTTCGCGCGGCTGCCCGACGACGGTGCGCTCCTCGAGCGCGCCCACGCGCGCGCGGCAGCCATCCTGCAGGCCGACCCGCGGCTCGAGGCGCCCGAGCACGCGCTGCTGGCCGACGCGCTCGCCGCCGCCGAGGCCGAGCCCGTGTCCGCGTGAGAGTCGTGGCCGGGCGCTTCGGCGGCCGGCGCCTGCGGGCGCCGCCCGGTCGCGAGACCCGGCCGACCTCCGACCGCGTCCGCGAGGCGCTGTTCGCGACGCTCGGCCCGCTCGACGGCGCGCGCGTCCTCGACCTCTTCGCGGGGTCCGGCGCCCTGGCCATCGAGGCGCTCTCGCGCGGCGCCGCGAGCGCGGTGCTCGTCGAGCGCGACCGCCGCGCGGCGGCCTGCGCCCGGGCCAACCTCGACGCGCTGGGGCTCGCCGAGCCCGAGGCGCGGCTCGTCGTCGCGCCCGCCCGCACGGCCCTCAAGGATGCATCGGCGCGCGCGGAGACATACGATCTCGTCCTCCTCGACCCTCCGTACCGGCACGCGCCGGCGCTGGGGCGCGAGCTCTCCGAGGCCCTGCCTCCGCTGCTGGCGGACGGCGCGAGGGTCGTCACGGAGAGCGACCGCCGCGCGCCGCTGGAGCTCAAGCTGGCGCTGACCCACGAACGCCGCTACGGCGACACGCTCATTCGCATCCATGCCCCCTGATCCCCGCATCGCGATCTGCCCCGGTTCCTACGACCCGATCACCAACGGGCACCTCGACGTCATCGCGCGCTGCGCGCAGCTCTTCGACGAGGTCATCGTCGGGATCGTGATCCACCCCGTTCGCAAGGGCACCACGCTGTTCTCGACCGAGGAGCGGATCGGGTTCATCGAGGACGCGACCGCGTCGCTCGGCAACGTCCGTACCGAGGCGTTCGACGTGCTCCTCGTCGAGTTCGCGCGGCGCGCGGGGGCGAAGGCCATCGTCAAGGGGCTGCGGGCGATCTCGGACTTCGAGTACGAGTTCGAGATGAACCAGCTCAACCGCATGCAGGCCCCGGAGGTGGACACGCTCTACCTCATGGCGAGCCCCCAGTACAGTTTCCTGAGCTCGAGCGGCGTCAAAGAGCTCGCGATGTTCGACGGCGCCATCCACGAGCTCGTGCCAGAGAGGGTCGCTCGCCGCTTGAAGGAAGAGCTGGCCCGGTAGAGAAAGCAACGGTTGCCATGGACGTCCTGGTCCTCATCGACAAGCTCGACGATCTCGTTCACAACGCCAAGCCGGTGCCGCTGACCGACCAGGTGCGCGTGGACAAGGAGGAGATCTACGACCTCCTCGACCAGATGCGCGCGACGATCCCCGAGGAGATCAAGCAGGCGCGCTGGATCGTCAAGGAGCGCCAGGAGATGCTGGCCGAGGCCAAGCGCGAGGCCGAGCGCATCGTCAAGGAGGCGCGCGAGCGCCAGAACCACCTGATCTCCGACCAGGAGGTCACCAAGCAGGCCGAGCGCGCGGCCGAGGACATCATCGAGGACGCGCGCGCCCGCGAGCGCGAGATCCGGCTCGGCGCCGAGGACTACGCCGACGAGATCCTCAACACGCTCGAGGTCAACCTCTCGAAGTTCATCGCGGCCGTCCAGCGCGGTCGCGAGCGCCTCCAGGGCAAGGACGAGCCCGCCGAGGTCGCGTAGCCGGGGGTCTTGCCGCCGTGGCGCCGGTGATCGAGGTCCTCGACACCGACATCACGACGCTCGAGGTCGACGCGATCGCCAACGCCGCGAACACGCGGCTGCTCCACGGCGGCGGCGTCGCCGGCGCGATCAGCCGCGCCGCGGGCCCCGCGCTGCAGGCCGAGAGCGAGCGCCGCGCCCCGATCGGCCTCGGCGAGGCGGTCGAGACGACGGCCGGCGCGCTGCCGGCGCGGTGGGTCATCCACGCCGCGACGATGGAGCTCGGCGGTCCGACCAACGCAGACGTCATTCGCCGGGCGACGGCCGCGACGCTCTGGAAGGCCGAGGAGCTCGGCGCCCGCTCGCTCGCGCTCGTCGCCTTCGGCACCGGGGTCGGCGGCTTTCCGCTCGACGACGCCGCGCAGATCGAGGTCGAGGAGGTCCGCGACCACGTCACCTCGGGCAGCCGCCTGGAGCGCATCGTCTTCGCGGTGCGCGGGGCGGCGGCGGTCGACGCCTTCGAGCGCGCGCTGAACGCGTCGCCGTAGCCCGGGTCGGCGCGGCCCGCCTGCACCGGCGATGATGGGTCATGCCGCGCGTGATCGACATCGCCGACCCGAGGTTCGACTACGACGACAAGGTCGGCGTCTGGACGGGCAACCGCGAAGACGACGTGATCGTCCGGCGCTCCGCCCGCGTCCCCTAGTTCGACGGAGAGGTCTGACGCCTCAGGGCCGCCAGGCGGCAGGCGCGCTCGCCGTCGTGGACCGCCCCTGCCCGCGCAGCGTGGCGGTCACCGAGCCCGTTCCGCGGCGACCGGCCAGGACGCCGGACCGGAGCATCAGGCGGACCACGCCGACCTCGGGCGGCAGCCCGCTGACGCGCAGGCGGTGCCCGCGCAGGACCACGTGCACGCCGTTGGCGCCGCCACGC
>DATNGY010000510.1:0-5396 GCA_035605735.1 Solirubrobacteraceae bacterium | reverse complement strand
CGTGCCTAGGCGCCGCGGCGGGCGGGCGCCCTCCTGCACGCCGTCGTGCCGCTCAGCGCCGGGCCGCGCGGGCGCGCCGGGCGCCGAGCGCCACGCCGGCGAGGAGCACGAGGACGGCGGCGGCGCTGACGAGCCCGCCCGCGAGCACGCTCGCCGGGCGGTAGGTGAAGCGCACGCGGTGATGCCCGGCCGGCACCGCGACGGCCCGGAAGGCGGCGTTCGCCGCGCGGATCGGCGTGCGGCGCCCGTCGACCTCGGCCCGCCAGCCGGGGTAGTAGGTGTCGAGGAGCACGAGCTGGCCCGCAGCGCGGGCGCGTACGTCGACGGTGACCGTCGTGTCGGTCCGCGCGACGATCCGCGCGGGCGTGGCCGCGCCGCGAGCGGTGGCGGGCGCGGGGCCGGCGCCCTCGACGACCGGCTCGTCACGCGCCCGGCGCGCCGTCCCGGCGGCCACGAGGCGCACGGAGGCCTCCATCCCCGCGCTCGGGCGCCAACCGTAGGCGACGAAGGCCTCGGGAAGCGCCGAGCGGTTGCGCACGACGATCGCCTCGGCGCCCTGGTAGGCGACGTCGCCGCGCCGCCACGTGCCGCGCGGAGTGGCGAGCGCGCTCGCCGGCGCGAACAGGACCGCGCGGGCGCCAATGACGTCGAGCAGCCTGCGGGTGCGCGGATCCTGCGGCGCGAGCGTCGCCGTCGAGCCGTTGCCGCTGCCGCCGAGGGCGAACCACAGGCGGTTGCGGCGCTCGACCGTCGGGTCCTCGTGGCCGAGCACGTCGTGCAGGCCCCAGCGCGACGCGCTGTTGGGCTCCAGCGCCCCGACCGCGGCGACGCGGCCGCCGCCCGCGGTCAGGTCGCGGAGCACGCGGACGGCCGGCGGCGCCGGCGGGTTCGCCCGGCTCTCGGCGATCGCCGGGTTGAAGCCCCAGCCGAGCGCGACCAGGTCGAGCGCCGTGAGCGCGACCGCGCCCGCGGCGAGCGCCGCGGTCGCCCGCCGCCGCGCGAGCGCCCAGATGAGGGCGACGGAGGCGGCGGCCAGGAGCGCCCAGCGGACGACCGCGTTCTGGCCGAGCTCGGCGAACGACGCCGGCGCGTCGCGCCCGACGAGGCGCCCGATCGTGGCGGGCACGTCGGCGAGCCAACCGGGGTGCGCGGCGAAGGCGACGAGCACGGGCGCGAGCGCGAGCCCGCCGGAAGCGACCGCGAGCCGCCGCCGCTGCGCCGGCGCGCCCGCCAGCAGCGTCTCGAGGCCGAACGCGGCGAGCATCGCCACGGCGAAGGCCGCGAGCACGAGGGCGCGGTCGAGGTTGACGAGGTCGAGCACCGGGAGGCCGCGGATCGCGTCCGTGATCGGGCCGAGGTCGAGCGCCACGACGAGGCTCGCGACGGTCAGCGCCGCGAAGAAGACCTGCGGTCCCCGCGGCCGGCGCGCCACGAGGCCGGCGGCCGCGAGCAACGTCGGCAGGACCCCGAGGAAGAGCGTGCGCTCCACGTAGTTCGACGGGCCGTCGGCCGGCCCGGCTCGGTCCAGCCGTCCCCACCAGTCGGGGAAGAGGACGCTGGCGACCGACCGCAGCGGCAGTGGCGGCCCCGACCGCGAGACGTCGGAGGACTGCGCGAGCGCCTCGACGAACGGCACGACAACGACCGCTCCGAGCGCGAGGCCCAGCAGGCCCGCGCCGGCCGCGAGCAGCGCCCGGCGGGCGCTCTCCCGCTTGTCCTCGCGCTCGATCAGGCGGTAGGCCGTCCACGCCGCGATCGTCAGCCCGACCAACAGCGCGCTCTCGGGCTGTCCGCCGAGGACCGCGAGCCCCGTCGCGACGGCCAGCGCGGCGGCGTCGCGCGGGCGCCCGCGCGCGCACAGCCGTTCGGCGGCGAGCAGCCCCCACGGGAGCACCACGTACGCGTTGACGTGCGGGTGCATGAGCCAGTTGACGAGGTAGCTGCCGAAGGCGAAGGAGACGCCGCCGAGCAGCGCCGGCCAGCGCCCGAGCCCGAGCGCGCGGGCGAAGAGCGCCGAGCCGAGCGCGGCGAGGCCGAGCTTGAGCACCGCGATCCAGGCCAGCGACGACCAGAACGGGGCCACGACACCGATCCACGTCAGCGGGAAGAGCGGCGCGCTCTGCTGGTCGGCGAGCAGCGGGACGCCCGAGGCCAGCGCGGGCGACCACACGGGCAGGCGCCCCGCGCGCAGCGCCCGGCGGACGAAGAGCGCGTCGGGCTCGAAGACGTACGCCGCGTCGTACTGCAACGCGTTCTCCGGCCGAGCACCGGCGGGCTGCGCCGGGAACGGCGGCGCGAAGAGCGGGATGTCGCTCGCGGAGAGCACCTTGCCCCCGAGCGTCGCGGGCGCGAAGAGGAGCACGGCGAGCAGGAACGGCACGAGGACCAGCCCCGCTCGCGCCCAGGGGCCGCCGGACGCTCGTGGCGGGGAGGGCGCGTCGCGGTCCACGGCGCGGGCACCCTAACCACTGGCGGCGCAGGGCGCCGATCCTACGTGCCGTCGGAGTGCCGCGCCGTGAAACCGCCCGCTGTCGCTACGCTCAGCCGTTCTGAGCGCCGCCGTCCCCCAGCGCCGCGGGCCGCGTCGGTTCCTGCTCTCCGGACAGGGCTGGCCGTACCTGCTCGTCCCGTTCATCCTCGCGGCGATCCTGCTCGAGGTCGTCCACGCGAGCCCCGTGATCGTCTTCTTCGCGTCGGCGCTCGGCGTCATCCCCACGGCGGCGCTCATGGGCCGTGCGACCGAGGAGCTCGCCGCGCGCTCGGGGCCGGGGATCGGCGGCCTGCTCAACGTCACGTTCGGCAACGCGCCCGAGCTCATCATCGCGCTCTTCGCGCTCGGCGCCGGCCTGCACGAGGTAGTGAAGGCGTCGATCGTCGGCTCGATCATGGGCAACACCCTGCTCGTGCTCGGCGCGGCGATGTTCTTCGGGGGGATCGGCCGCGACCGCCAGCGCTTCGACCGGACCGCCGCGTCGGCGCAGTCCTCGATGCTGCTGCTCGCCGCGGCGGCGCTCGTCATGCCGGCGATCTTCGAGCTCGTCGAGGGCCGCGGGCTCCCACAGCCCGGAGCCGAGATCGTCGACTACGACAGCACGGTCGAGTGGCTGTCGGCCGCCGTCGCGGTCGTGCTCATCGGCTCCTACGCCGCCGGCCTGCTCTTCTCGCTGAAGACCCACCGCGACCTCTTCAACCCCGCGGGGGGCCACGACGAGGACGGCGAGCCGTGGTCGGTGCGCCGCTCGGTCATCGCGCTCGCCATCGCCGGCGTCGCCGTCGGCGTGATGTCCGAGATCCTCGTCGGCTCGATCTCCGACGCGGCCGAGCAGATCGGCCTCAGCGAGTTCTTCATCGGCGTCATCGTCGTCGCCATCGTCGGCAACGCGGCCGAGCACTGGGTGGCGGTGCTCGTCGCGGTCAAGGACAAGATGGACCTTGCGGTGAACATCGCGATCGGGTCGAGCGCGCAGATCGCGCTCTTCGTCGCGCCCGTGCTCGTGCTTACCTCATATGTGCTCGGCCCGCACCCGATGGCCCTCGTCTTCAACGGCTTCGAGCTGGGCGGGATCCTGCTGGCGATCATCATCGCCAACCACGTGACCAACGAGGGCGAGTCGACGTGGTACGAGGGGCTGCAGCTGCTCGCCGTCTACCTCGTGCTCGCCATCGCGTTCTTCGCGGCGTGACGCGGTCGTGCCGCTCGCCGTCGTCGACAACCCGATCACGATCGCGGCGCTCGTCGCGATCGTCGTTGGGCTACTGCTCGTCGACCTCCTGTTCTTCGCGCGCGGGCGCGAGCCGACGTTCCGCGAGAGCGTCGCCTGGAGCATCGGCTGGTTCGCGCTCGGCCTCGCCGTGGCCCTGCCGCTGTGGGCGGTCGACGACGGCGAGGGCGCGGTCAACTACGTCACCGTCTACCTCATCGAGCGCACCCTCTCGCTCGACAACCTCTTCGTCTTCCTGCTCATCTTCGGCGCCTTCGCCGTGCCGCAGGAGCACCGCGGCAAGCTGCTCTTCTGGGGCATCGCGCTCGCGCTCGTCATGCGCGGAGCCGCGATCCTCGTCGGCGTCGAGCTCATCGAGCAGTTCCACTGGGTCGTCTACGTCCTCGGCGCGACGCTCGTCGTCCTCGCGTGGCGGATCCTGCGCTCGGGCCACGGCGACGTGGACCCAGGCCAGGGGCGGGCGGCGCGGCTCGTCCGCCGCGTGCTGCCGGTGACCGAGCGCTTCGAGGGGGACCGCTTCTTCGTGCGAAGGGGCGGCCGGCGGATGGCGACGCCGCTGCTGCTCGCGCTGGCGAGCGTGGTCGCGGCCGACATCGCCTTCGCGGTGGACTCGATCCCGGCCGCGTTCGCGATCACGACCGACGCGTTCGCGATCTGGGCCGCCAACGCGTTTGCGCTCGTCGGGCTGCGGGCGCTGTTCACGCTCGTCGAGGAGCTCGTGCGCCGCTTCCGCTTCCTCGACGAGACGATCGCCGTGGTGCTCGGGATCGTCGGCGTCAAGCTCCTCGCCGAGGACGTCTACAAGGTCCCGCCGGCGATGAGCCTGGCCATTGTCCTCGGCGCGTTCGCGATCGGCATCGCCGCCTCGCTCCTCGCCGACCGCCGCGACCCGGAGGGCGCGGCCGACCGGCGGGCGGCCGCCTAGGATGGTCCCCATGCGCGAGCCCGGGCACGTCGCGCTCGGCGCCTGGAGCGGCGGGCGCTACCTGCGCTTCGGCGAGCCCCTCGACGAGGACCGGCTCGCGGCCCTCCTGCGCCCGGACGACGGCATCGACACCGTCCTGACCGCCGACGCCTACGGCGCCGGGGAGGCCGACGCGCTCGTCGGGCGCGCGGTCCGCGGCCTCGAGCGCGGCGCGTTCTGCCTCGTCGGCGCCGTCGGCCACGACGTCTACGAGGGCGAGCGCGACGGGGCCAGGGGCTACCCGCGCTTCACCGACCCGGCGCTGCGCGGCCCGGACGGCTACGCGGGCTACCTGCGCATGGCGGTCGAACGATCGCTGCAGCGAATCGGCGTCGACGCGTTCGACGTCCTCCTCCTGCACAACCCCGACCGCACCGGCTACACGAGCGACGCCGTCTGGGAGGGCCTGGCCGCCGTGCGCGACGCCGGGCTCGCGGGCGCGCTCGGCGTCGCCCCGGGGCCGGCGAACGGGTTCACGCTCGACGTCATCGACTGCTTCGAGCGCTTCGGCGAGCTGATCGAGTGGGCGATGGTGATCCTCAACCCGCTCGAGCCGTGGCCGGGCGAGCTCGTCCTGCCCGCGGCGCGCGAGCACGGCGTGAAGCTCATCACCCGGGTCGTGGACTACGGCGGGCTGTTCTGGGACGACGTCCGGCCCGGGCACGCGTTCGTCGATCGCGACCACCGCGGCTTCCGCCCCGCGGGCCGGG
>DATNGY010000509.1:0-4060 GCA_035605735.1 Solirubrobacteraceae bacterium | reverse complement strand
CAAGGAGCAGGCGATCGAGTCGATGCGCACCCACATGTCGGTGCGGTTCGACACGAGCGACGAGGATCCCTGGCTCAACGCGGTGCTCATCGAGCTGTCCTCGGCGCCGCTGCGGTCGACCTCGATCTCCCAGCTGCTCGTGCCCTGGTCGGCCAGCAGCGCGACGAACGCGGGCCCGGCGAACCAGACGAGGTAGGTGTAGAACCAGTGGTCGGCGCCGAGCTGCATGGCGACGAGCACCGCGGTGCCCAGCGCGCACAGCCCCACGAGGTCGCGGCGGCGGGGCACGAAGGCGACCGCGAGCGCGAGTCCCACGGCCGCGACGTTGACCGCCGTGCGGCCGGCGTCCCAGCCGTACAGGCCCCAGACGCTGAACGGCGAGCCGCGCGACAGCTGATAGCCGATGCTGCGGTCGGCGAACGTGTCGAGGCCGCCATAGAGGAGGACGATCCCGAGGCACGCCGCGAGCGCGGCGCCGAACCCGAGCGCGAAGCGCATGGCGCCGCGTCGCGGTTGCGTCGCCAGCAGCGGCGCCAGCGCGAGCGGAGCGAACTTCGTCATCCCGGCCAGTGCTACGAGCGCTCCCCTCGCGCCCGGCGCGCGCGTGGCGAGGAACGCGGCCAGCACCAGCGCCGCGACGAGGGCGTCGTTGGTGTTGCAATCCAGCGCATAGAGCGTGAAGGGGTAGGCGGCCCACGCATAGGCGAGCGTGATCCCGAGCGACGGCCCTCGGATCTGCCGGCCGAGGAAGAAGAGCAGCGCGAGGCAGATGAGATCGAAGGCGACGGCCGCCGCGTGCGCGGCCGGGAGGTCGTCCCAGCGCCCGCTCCAAGGCCAGACCTGCTCGAACGGCACGTACGCCGCGTAGGCGACGGGCCCGTACGTGTCGCCGTGCTCGTTGTCCTTGGGGAACGTTCCCCACAGATCGCGGCCGTCCGCGAGCCGGTCGGCGCCGATGACGCCCGAGTAGCCGACGTCGACGACGTTCGAGTTGGTCACGTTGAGGCCGATGCGGAAGCCGACGAGGAAGACGAGTCCGACGGCGAGCCAGCCGACGGGCACGGGCGATCGCCACGGGGCGACGCGGCGGTCGCGGCGGAGCCCGATCCAGAGCATCCGCGCCAGCACGTACGCGAGCAGCGGAGGGACGAGCGGCACCGATACGTCGATGTTCGCGTCGTTGAAGAACGCGACCGAGATCCCGAAGGCGACGAGGACCGCGGCGTCGAGGTGACGGATGCTGAGCGGTCGCCGCGGATCGACGAACGGCACGAGGAAGAGCAGCGTGAGCGGGATCCAGACCCACGGCGAGTTGACCGCCCGCCCGAACGCGCCCGGGTAGCCACGGGCCATTGTCCACGCGATCTGGGGACCCGTCCACGACTCCGTGACGCGGCCGCTCGCGTCGTCGACGTAGACCTGCACGAGCTCGCGCGGGTCGCGATCGCGGCTGAAGAACGACACCTGCCAGCGCGCGGCGTCCTTGATGAAGACGTTCGGGTACATCCCGGTGTGGTGGCGCCTGGTCGCGACGACCTTGGGGTCGCGCTCGGCGATCGCCTGCGCCTGCGCGCCGGTGAGCCGGAAGCCCTTCGGCGGCGTCGTCATCGACGCCGGGCTACGGAGCTCGTCGGCGTGCGCGACCGGCGCGAGCGCGAGCAGCGCCGCCGCGAGCAGCGCCGCCGCGAGCGCCGCGGCGCGGCGCATCAACCGCGGAAGCTCCAGAGCTTGTTGCCCAGGAAGCCCAGCGGCGTGGCGGCCGCGATCGCCAGGGCCTGGGCCGCGAGCTTCGGCAGGCCGGCGTCCTCCACGAGCACCGCGAGGGCGACGAGGCTGAAGCCGAACGCCACGAGCGAGACGACGAGGAAGCGCGCGGCCTGGAAGCCGAGGTGGCCGTCGCGGGCCGAGAACGTCCACAGCCGGTTCCACGTGAAGTTGTTGGTCACGGCGACGACGAAGGCCGCGACGGCGGCGATGCGGTAGTCGAGACCGAGCCCGTGGACGGCGAGCGCGAAGACGGCGAGGTTCACGACGTAGCCGCTCGCGCCGACGAGCGCGAAGCGCACGAGCGCGAGCCAGTTGGCCGGCTTGCGCAGCCCCGCGCGCACGCGCAGGTGCAGGGGCAGCTGGAGGATGGTGGCGTCGTCGGACATGCGCGCGGTCGAGGGTAGCCCGTCAGAGCCCGAAGTGAGACAGCACCATCGGCGCGACGTCGACGATCGACCATCCGCCGCCGGCCCGTGTGGCCGGCGCGTCCACGCCGCAGAAGAGCAGGGCGCCGAGCGAATCGGAGCGGTGCAGCGACCCGTGCGAGCCCCCGCCGACGTGGTCGACCCCGCCCCAGTCGGGGAACTCGTAGCCCGGCGCGGCGGAGAGGAGCACGTCGCCGGAGGTCGGGCAGCTCAGGGCGGCCCACGCGCGCGCGAGCGCGTCCGGATAGGCCGGCGAGGCGATCACGCCGTCGCGCACGCGTGCGTCGAGCAGCTCGAGCGGCCCGTCGACCGACCAGCGCGCCCCGCGCTCATCGCGCAGGTCGCCGCCGGGCGCGAAGCGCAGCTCGCCGGCGCCGCCGGCGATCGCCCCCTCGCGGGGCGCCGGGCGCCAGAGGACGAGATCGACTCCCTCGAGGCCGCGGGCGGCGGCGACCACGCGCGGCAGCAACGCCGCCCTGCCCTCGGGCACGAGCGTGTAGACCATCGCGGAGCGCTGGGCCGGGCACAGCGCGATCTCGGCCTCGTCCCCGCGGGCACCGCTCGGCGCGAGCAGGTCGAGCTCGGCGAATGCCTCGCCGAGCTCGGCCCGGCGCTCGACTGGCGCGTGCGAGTGGTCGGCCACGACGATGACGGCGTGCTCGTCGAGGAACGCATCGGCGCCGCCGCCGGCGTGGAAGAGCCGCTCGAGCTGGCGGTCGGCGGCGCCGATCGAGGTCACCTGGGCGTGGGGACCGTTGCGGTGCGAGTGCGTGTCGTTGTCGGGCAGCGAGAGCAGGAGGAAGTCGAAGAGATCGTGCTCGACGAGGTAGGAGCCGACGCAGCCGGCGTGCTGGTCGCGGACCCCGGGGAGCCCGAGCTGCGAGCGGCAGCCCGTTTCGCGCGAGGCGAAGATGTCGGCGTAGAAGAGCTCGCGCGGGCCCATGACCGCGCGGCGCATGACAGTCGAGGCCAGGCGCGTCAGGGCCGTTTCACGTGAAACCTCGTGGCGGTGGCGCCCGCGGTACATGAGGTATGTGGTCCCGGCGGTGCGCACGCCGGCGTCGTCGAGCGCCTCGAAGACCGTCGGAACGTCCTCGGGCAGATGCTCGAGGTTCATGTTGTAGATCGTGTCGGTGAGCTGCTGGACGACGCCGAAGCGTCGAGCGGCGCTGAACGACGACCCGTACTCGACGTAGCGGCGCTCGGCCCGCGAGTACCAGTTCATCGACGGGATGTGGTGGCGGTCGGGGCGCGTCCCCGTGGCGATCGAGGCCGCGCACGTCGGCGTCACCGACGGAAACGCCGCGCAGCACTCGTCGACGTACGTCCCGCGCGCCATGACCGCGCGCAAGGCGGGGGCACGGCCCGTCGCGACGGCGCGCTCGAGCATGGCGGGCTTGAGGCCGTCGATGACGACGAGGACGAGCTTGCCCGCCACCGCGGCTACCGCAGGATCCGCAGCCCGGCGAACTTCTCCCCTTCGCGTCGGCGCCCGCCGGCGCGCAGCCACACGAAGAACCCGAGGCCGACGAGCGCGAACGGCGGGAGCAGGACGCTGAGGCCGGAGAGGACGAGCGCCGCGGCCTCGGCGTAGAGGAAGAGCGCCGCGGCCGCCGCGGCGTCGAGGCGCGCCCGCGTGCGGGTGAAGAGCGCGCGGACGACGGTCGAGACGAAGGCGGCGCAGAGCACGCCGCCCACGAGCCCCGGCCACCACACGTCGTGGCCGTCGTCGAGGGTGCCGGCGAAGAGCAGCGCGCCGAGGCCGATGCCGATGCCCTGGAGGGTCGCCAGGCCCGCGGGCGTCTCGAGCCGCGCGCGGAAGAGCACGGAGACGACGAGCCCGATGACGACCGCGAGCAGGAACCACT
>DATNGY010000508.1:0-5199 GCA_035605735.1 Solirubrobacteraceae bacterium | reverse complement strand
TTCGATCGCGCTCGTGGGCTTCGGGGCCGACAGCGTCGTCGAGGCGCTGGCCGGAGGCGTTGTCCTGTGGCGGTTCGGCGCCAGGCGCGCCGACGAGGCGCGCGCCGAGCGGCGCGCCCAGCAGCTCGTCGCCGCCTCGTTCCTGGCGGTCGCCGCGTGGGTGGGAGTCGAGGCCGTGCGCTCGCTGCTCGCTGGTCAGCACCCCGAGGCGAGCCCGCTCGGAATCGCCCTTGCAACCGTCACGCTCGTAGCCATGCCGCTGCTTGCTCGCGCGAAGCGTCGCGCCGCGCACGCGGCCGGCTCGGCGGCCTCCGCGAGCGAGGCATCGCAGACCGAGCTCTGCGCGTGGCTCTCGGCCGCGCTGCTCGGTGGCCTCGGCGCCAACGCGCTGCTGGGCTGGTGGTGGGCGGACCCGGCCGCCGCGGTCGTCGTCGCGGCACTCGCGCTGCGCGAGGCCCGCACCGCGTGGCGCGGGGTGGCCTGCGCCTGCTGCTCGGGAGCCTAGGCCCGATACCCCTGGGGGGCATTTGGTAGCGTCCGCCCGCAGTGGGCGCGGTGCTCGACACGATCGTGGACGGCCTGCAGGACGCGTTCCTCATGGCCTGGGAGGTCTGGTGGGCGCTCGTGCTCGGCTTCGCGATCTCGGCCGTCGTGCAGGCGTGGGTGCCGCGGGAGCGGATCGAGGGCTCGCTCGCGGGCGCCGGCGCGGGGCCCGTCGCGCGCGCGACGGTCCTCGGCGCGGCGTCGTCGTCGTGCTCCTACGCCGCCGTGGCCATCGCCAAGAGCCTGTTCGAGAAGGGCGCGTCGGCGGCGTCGGCGCTCGCGTTCCAGTTCGCTTCCACGAACCTCGTCTGGGAGCTAGGACTCGTCCTGTGGGTGCTCATCGGATGGCAGTTCGCGCTCGCCGAGTACGTCGGCGGCATCGTCATGATCGTCCTCATGACCGTGCTCCTGCGCGGCTTCGTCTCGCCGCGTCTGGAGGAGCGCGCGCGGGCGCACGCCCGGGAGGCCGACGCGGGCCACCACCACCACGGCGGCGGCGAGGCGCCGGGCTGGCGGCGGCGGCTGACCTCGCTGGCGGCGTGGTCGGCCGTCGCGCAGAACTTCCGCGGCGACTGGCGGATGCTGTGGAAGGAGATCGGGATCGGCTTCCTGCTGGCCGGGTTCGTCGCCCAGCTCGGCGACGATTTCTTCAACGGGCTCTTCCTGACGGACGCGCCCGCCGCGGTACAGACGGTGTGGGGAGCGTTCGTCGGCCCGGTCATCGCCGTCTTGAGCTTCGTCTGCTCGGTGGGCAACGTGCCGCTGGCCGCGGTGCTGTGGAGCGGCGGCATCTCGTTCGCCGGCGTGATGGCCTTCATCTTCGCCGACCTGATCGTGCTCCCGATCCTCGCGATCTACCGCAAGGTCTACGGCACGGCCTTCGCCGCGCGGATCACCGCGCTCATGTTCACGACGATGGTCGCCGCGGCGCTCGCCGTCGACGTTCTCTTCGGCGCGCTCGGGCTGATCCCCGAGGGCGCGCGCCCCACGCGCGACGACGTCTTCGGATCGATCGAGCTCGACTACAAGCTCGTGCTCAACGTCGTGGCCACCGCCGTCTTCGCCGCGCTCTTCGGGCTGACCTTCGGCCGGGGCCACGCCGACGCAGCGCATGGGATGCACATGGACCGGGCCGCCGGGTGATCCGCGCGGCGCGCCGCGGCGTTCGGACCGGCATGCGCACGTTCGATCCGGAGCGCGTCGGGCGCCTCGAGACGGAGGCGTGGGTCGCGTACTACCGGCGGCGCTGGCCCACGTTCCTGCGCGCGGCGATCGGGCTGACTCGGCACACGTTCGGCCTGCCGTGGCCGGCGACGCTGCGCGGGGCATGGCTCGTGCTGCGCGCCAACCAGCTGTGGGCGCCGCCCGCTCCCGGCAACGATCCCGACGGCGCACGGCGGTGCATGGCGCGCTTCTACGCGCTCGTCGCCGAGCGCCGCGGCGCGCCCTTCGATCCCGCCGAGGCGGCGCGCCTGGAGGTCGAGTGGTGGCGCGTCCACCGCGAGCGCCAGCACGACGACGCGGCGCTCGCCGACGCGCTCGCGGCGCTCTACGCACACGTCTACCGAGTGCCCGCCGGCGACGAGCGCGTGCGAACCGCCGCGCGCGAGCGCGCGGCCGCGATGCGCGATTCCGACCGCTGGGTCGGCGAGGGCTGCGACCCCGCGAGCCCGCTGGTCGCCCGCGAGCGCGCCGCGCTGATTCGCTCCTACACGGCGCTGCGATCGGCCGTCGCCTGAGCCCTCGCTACCGTGCTCGGGGATGCTCGGGCTCGTCGCGACCAACCTCGCCCGGCGCAAGGCGCGCACGATCGCCACGGCCGTCGGGATCGCGCTCGGCGTGGCGACGATCGTCGCGCTGCTCTCGGTCGGGTCGGGGCTCAAGCGCACGGCGGCCGGCCTCGTGCACCTCGGCGACGCCGACCTGGGCCTCTTCCAGTCCGGCGTCGGGGACCCGACCGCATCGCTGCTGCCCACCTCGCTCGCGGCCCGGATCGAGCGCCGGCCCGACGTCCAGGAGGCGACGCCGCTCCTGCTCGTCGTGGAGGCGATCCGCGACGACCCGGCGGCGATCGTCTTCGGCGCCGAGCCCGGCGGGTTCTTCGCGCGGCGGCTCGTCGTCGCCGAGGGCGCGCGCTCCTTCGGGCCGCGGCGCATCATGGTCGGCGACCGCCTCGCCCACGAGCTGAACCTGCGCCCGGGCTCGACGTTGAAGGTCAAGCGCCGCGCGTTCACGGTCGCCGGCGTCTACCACACCGGGATCTTCTTCGAGGACGGCGGCGCGATCCTCGACCTGCCCACGGCGCAGCGGCTCGAGCACCGCGGGGCCGAGGCCACGACGATCGCGGTCGCCCTCGCCCGCGACGCCCATCACGCGGCCACGGCCCGGGCGCTGCGCCGCGCGCTGCCGGGGACGCAGGTCATCGGCACGCCGGACGAGGCCACGCGCATCGGCGCCAACGGCGTCCTCGTGGGCAAGACCGTCACGCTCATCGCGACGCTGGCCCTCATCGTCGGCGGGCTCGGCGTGACGAACACGATGGCGATGGCGGTGCTCGAGCGCCAGCGCGAGCTCGCGCTGCTGAGCGCGGTCGGCTGGCGGCGCGCGCGGATCGCCGCGCTCGTGCTCGCCGAGGGGATCGCGACGAGCATCCTCGGCGCCGGCCTCGGGCTCATCCTCGGCGTGCTCGGCGCCGGCCGGCTCGGCGACGCGCTGTCGGTCTCGAACGTCGTCTCTCCCCAGGTGACGCCGTGGACGATCGGGCAGGCGTTGCTGATCGGCGTCGCCATCGGCGTCCTCGGCGGCCTCTACCCCGCGTGGCGCGGGACGAGCGTGTCAACGACGCAGCTGCTGGGCGGGGCGTAGGCCGGAGCCGCCGCCGCCGGGCACGAGGCGCCCGTCGCGCAGGTGGAGCACGCGGTCGGCGCGCTCGCCGATGTACCCGTCGTAGGTGACGACGAAGAGCGTCATCCCGCGGCGCTCGCGGGCGCCCTGGAGAAGGTCGAGGACGCGCCGCGCGGAGTCGGAGTCCAGCGCGCCGGTGGGCTCGTCGGCGAGCAGCAGCCGTGGGTCGTTGGCGAGCGCGCGGGCGACCGCGACGCGCTGGCGCTCGCCGCCGGAGAGGTGCGCGGCGAGCACGTCGAGACGGTGCCCGAGGCCGACCTCCTCGAGCAGCGCGATCGCGCGCTCGCGGCGCTCGCGGCGCCCGATGCCGGCGCCGATGAGCGGGATCTCGACGTTCGACGCAGCCGGCAGGTGCGGGAGCAGATGGTGGTGCTGGAAGACGAAGCCGACGACGTCGCGGTGGTAGCGGGCGAGCGCGGCGGCGCCGTCGAAGCGCGCGCCGTCGACCTCGACACGACCCGAGGTCGGCCGGTCGAGCCCGCCCACGAGCGAGAGCAGCGACGTCTTGCCCGAGCCCGAGGGACCGGTGAGGACGACGAACTCGCCCGGCGCGATCGTCAGCGAGACGCCGTCGAGGGCGACGATGCCGCCGCCGTGCACGCGGCGGACGGCGTCGACGACGACGCGCGCCCCGGGCGCCGCCGCCGCGCGCTCGACGACCGCCTGCTCAGCGACGGACACGCACGCGGTAGTCGAGGTTCACGTGGCCCCTGCCGCGGACGGCGACGACCACGCGCAGCGTGAGCCGGGCGCCGACCGCGCGTCTGGGCCATACGAACGTCCGGTCGGTGAAGCGGCCGCGAAACGGCCACGCCGAGTGCCGGCACGTGCCCGCCCGCGAGCACCGCGATCGCGGGTTCGCGTGCGGGCTCGGGTAGCGCGTCGCGACGACTTGGCCGCCGTAGAGGAACTTGTAGGTCGCGGTCGCCCGCAGGCCGCGGCCGGAGCGCGTGCGGGCCGAGACGGTGATCGGCCAGGGCTTGCCGGCCTTGGGGTGGTGCGTGGGGGCCGAGAGCCTGCCGACGAAACCGGCGGCCGAGGCCGGGGCGGCGGGCAGCATCGCCGCCGCGACCGTCAGCGGGACGATGACATGACGCGTCCGAGCCATCGTCCCAGGATAAACGGGCGTGTGGGCGCTCAAGCGACGGCGCTCCGCGCGGCGACCGCGAGCGCGGCGGCCGCGGGACGCGAGCGGTACCCGAGCTCGCGCCGCGCGCAGGCGTCGTCGAAGGCCATCGGCAGCCGCGCCAGCCGGACCTCGTCGAGGACGAGCAGGCGCGGCTCGCAGCCGCGCGCACGAGCGGCGACGTGGGCGGCCATCGCGGCGCCGAACGCGGCGCTCCACGGCACCGCGATCCGCGGCTCCGGGCGCCCCGAGGCAGCCGCGAGGTGCCCGAAGACCTCGCGCATCGCGAGGTTCTCCCCGCCGAGCAGGTAGCGCCTCCCGGGCCGGCCCCGCTCGAACGCGCGCAGGTGGCCGACCGCGACGTCCTCGACCGCGACGACGTTGAGCACGCCGCCGTGCAGGTACGCGCGGGCGCGCCCCGCGACGACGTCGGCGACCATCTTCCCGGTGGGCGTGGGCCGGCGGTCGCCGGCCCCGACGGGCGTCGTCGGGTTGACGACGACGACGTCGAGCCCCGTCCGCGCCGCCGCGAGCGCGAGCCGCTCGCTCGCGAGCTTGGTCGCCTTGTAGGGCACCCGCCGCTCCCACGCCGGCGGGGCGTCGGCCTCGGTGGCCGCTCGGCCGGC
>DATNGY010000507.1:0-4816 GCA_035605735.1 Solirubrobacteraceae bacterium | reverse complement strand
CTCGCGCGCCTCGCGGTGCGTGGCCACGAGGCCCGCGCCCCACGCGGGCGCGGCCACGGACCGGAAGACGCCGAGCGGCACCGGCCCCCGCGTGAGGTCGCCCAAATGGGCGAGCGCGAACGCGAGGCTGGGGTCGGCGCGACGGGCATCGTGGACGACGAGGGCCTCCTCCCCCACGTCGGCCACGTCGGCGACCGCGAGCGCGCCGTCGGGGGCGCGCACGACGCCGCGCGCGCCCTCGGGGCCGAAGCGGATCGGCCGGCCGTGCTCCAGCGGGATCGCGTGCTCGAGCGCCTGCGCGCGGTCGGTGACGTGCGCGAAGGCGCCGTCGTTGAACACCGGGCAGTTCTGGAGGACCTCGACGAACGCGGTGCCCGGGTGCTCGGCGGCGGCGCGCAGGACGGCCGCGAGGTGATGCTTGTCGCGGTCGACCGTCCGCGCGACGAAGGTGGCGCCGGCCCCGAGCGCCAGCGACACCGGCTCGACGGGATTCTCGATCGACCCCGCGGGCGTCGACTTCGTCACCTTCCCGCGCTCGCTCGTCGGCGAGACCTGACCCTTCGTGAGCCCGTAGATGCGGTTGTTGAAGAGCAGGATCTTGACCGGCACGTTGCGCCGCAGGGCGTGCACGAGGTGGTTGGCGCCGATCGACAGCGCGTCGCCGTCGCCCGTGACGATCCAGACCGATAGGTCGGCGCGCGCAGCCGCCAGCCCGGTCGCGAGCGCCGGCGCGCGACCGTGGATCGCGTGCATTCCGTACGTGTTCATGTAGTACGAGAAGCGCCCGGCGCAGCCGATGCCGGTGACGAAGACGATCCGCTCGGGCGGGATGCCGAGCTCGGGCATCACGCCCTGAACCGCGGCGAGGACCGCGTAGTCGCCGCAGCCGGGGCACCAGCGCGTCTCCTGGTCGGACTGGAAGTCGGCCTTGGAGAGCGTCGCGCGTTCGTGCAGCGTCTGCGTCATGCCGCCATCGCCTCGAGGATCGCCTGCTCGACCTCGCCCGCGTAGAGCGGCCGGCCCTCGACCGTGGCGTGGGAGCGGATGTCGACGAGGTAGCGCGCGCGCAGCTCGTGCGCGAGCTGGCCGGCGTTCATCTCGGGCAGGAGCACGCGCGGAAAGCGGCGCAGAACGTCACCGAGGTCGGCCGGGAGGGGGTTGAGGTGGCGCAGGTGCGCGCGGGCGACGGGCCGGCCGCGCTCGCGCACGCGACGCACGCCCGCGCGCAGCGCGCCCTCGCTCGAGCCCCAGCCGAGGACGAGGAGCTCGGCGTCGGGGTCGGCGTCGACCGCGACCGCGGGCACGTCGACGGCGGCGACCTTCGCGGCGCGCAGCGCCGTCATCCGCGCGTGGTTGGCGCCGTCGTAGCTGATCTCGCCCGTGCCGTCGGCCTTCTCGAGCCCGCCGATGCGGTGCTGCAGGCCTTCCTCGCCCGGGATCGCCCACGGTCGCACGCCGCGCTCGTCGCGCTCGTAGGGCAGGAACGGGATGTCGGGGTCGACGCTCTCCGCGAAGGACGGGTCGATGAGCGCCAGCTCGGCGGCGGACGGGATCCGCCACGGCTCGGAGCTGTTGGCGAGGAAGAGGTCGCTGAGGAGGATGACCGGCGTGCGGTGCTCGATCGCGATCCGCGCCGCCTCGAAGGCGGCCTCGAAGCAGCCCCCGGGAGTCGACGCCGCGAGCACTGGCAGCGGCGACTCGCCGTGGCGGCCGTACAGCGCCATCAGCAGGTCGGACTGCTCGGTCTTCGTCGGCATGCCGGTCGACGGTCCCGCGCGCTGGACGTCGATGACGACGAGCGGGAGCTCGAGCGCGACGGCCAGGCCGATTGTCTCCATCTTCAGGTCCATCCCCGGCCCGCTCGTGGCGGTCACGCCGAGCGCGCCGCCGTAGGCCGCGCCGAGCGCGATCCCCGCCGCCGCGATCTCGTCCTCGGCCTGGACGGTGCGCACCCCGAGCGCCGAGCGCCGCGAGAGGTCGTGGAGCAGCTCGGAGGCCGGGGTGATCGGGTAGGCGCTGAGCACGAGCGGGAGCCCGCTGCGAACGGAGGCCGCGATCAGCCCGAGCGCCGTCGTCGTCGTCCCGTTGACGTTGCGGTAGGTGCCCGGCGGCACGTCGGTCGCCGGGGGCACATGGACGCGCGCGCCGACGAGCTCGGTCGTCTCGCCGAAGGCCAGGCCCGCGCGGAAGGCGGCGAGGTTGACGTCGCGCACGATCGGCTTTTCGGCGAAGGTCTGTTCGACCCAGCGCTCGGTGACCTCGGTCGGGCGGTCGTAGAGCCAGGACAGCAGGCCGAGAGCGAAGAGGTTGCGCGCGCGCTGGGCGTCGCGCGTGCTCGCGCCGTCGATCGCCTCGGCCGCCCGCGTCACGAGCGTGGTCATCGGCACCCGTCGCAGCTCGAAGCCCTCGAGCGAGCCGTCGTCGAGCGGGCTGTCCTCGTAGCCGGCCTTCTGGAGGCTGCGCTTCGAGAACGCGTCCTCGTTGACGATGATCGTCGCGCCGCGCGCGAGCGCTGCGAGGTTCGCCTTCAGCGCGGCCGGGTTCATCGCCACGAGGACGTCGGGCGCGTCGCCCGGCGTCGCGATGTCGCGCGCGGCGAAGTGGATCTGGAAGCTCGAGACGCCCGCGAGCGTGCCCGCCGGCGCGCGGATCTCGGCCGGGAAGCTGGGGAGCGTCGCGAGGTCGTTGCCGAACACGGCGGTCGCGTCGGTGAAGCGACCGCCGGCCAGCTGCATGCCGTCCCCGGAGTCGCCCGCGAAGCGGACGATGACGCGTTCCTGGCGCTCAGCGCTGGTCGCAGCCATGCATCCCCGATGATAGGAGGCGGCTCGGGCGGGCCGGCCGGGGCCTCCCGAGGAGCCCGCTGCATGGCCGGGACACGGGCCGGGAACACGCGCTGAAGACCTGCATCTCCAAGGGAGGTTCCCGATGAACCTAGGCACCACACTCGTGCGCGGCGTGCTCGGCCCGCTCTTCGTCGGCCACGGCACCCAGAAGCTCTTCGGCTGGTTCGGCGGCCACGGCCTCGATGGGACCGGCGGCTTCTTCGAGTCCCTCGGCCTGCGCCCCGGTCGCCGCCACGCGACCGGCGCCGGCGCGGCGGAGGCGACGGGTGGCGTCCTGTTGACCCTCGGCGCGCTCACGCCGGTGGCGCAGGCGCTGATCTCCGGCGTCATGATCACCGCGATCCGCAGGGTCCACCTGAAGAACGGCCCGTGGGTGAGCGACGGCGGCTGGGAGTACAACGCGCTGATCATCGCCACGCTCTTCGCCGTGACCGATCACGGCCCCGGCTCGCCCTCGGTCGACGCGTCGGCCTTCCCGCGCCTGCACGGTCCCGCCCTCGCGATCGCGGCGCTCGCAGCCGGCGCGGCGGGCTCCTATCTCGCGACCGACGTGCTGAACGAGGGCGAGGAGACCCCGGCCACCGGCGCCGCGGACGTCGCCGGCGATCCGGCGAGCGGCGACGGCGCCCAGCAGGGCGCGACGGCGACGGCGTAGCTAGTCGGAGGCGTCCCCGTAGCCCTCGTGAACTCCGCGGCGGAGCTCGTTCACGACCGAGTTCGTGTCCGAGTTGAGCTGCTCGAACTGCGAGACCGCGTCGAGGTAGGCGGCGCGGCGCGCGCTCGCGTCGCTCGCGTTCTGGAGGTTCGTCCGGAGCTCCTGGCCGATCGACTCGAGCTGCGCCTTGTAGCCCTGCGGGAGCGATCCGCCGATGCTGTTGATCTCGTCGCGGATCGAGTCGATCGCCGCTCCGGCGTCCTGCGCGGACGTTGCGGTCTGGAGCGCGTAGAGGTCGCCGCCGATCTTCTTGCCGGCGTCGTGCGCCTTGTCCTCGGGAGAGTCGCCGCAGCCGGCCGCGGCGAGCGCGAGGGCGGCGAGCACTAGCAGCGCGAAGCGCCTCATGTCGCCGCCTCCACGCGGCCGGGGCCGCCCGCCGCGTCGCGCGGTCCGCCGTGCTCGAGGCGCCGCAGGCCGAGACCGAGCCCGATCCCGAGCGCGCCGCGGACGATCAGGGCGATGCCGACGATCCACACGAGCGTCACGACCCCGATCTCGGGCTGGGCGAGGACGATGATCCCCGCGACGATGCCGAGCAGGCCGAAGCCGACGTTGTAGACACGATGCTCGGCGACCGCGATGCCTCGGGCGAGCTGCAGGCATCCGGCGAGGAGGAACCAGAAGCCGAGCACGAGGGCGGCCGTCACGACCGACGCGCCGGGCCGGACGACGAGGATCATCCCCGCGAAGAGCGTGATGATCCCGAGGATCGCCTCGACGATGCGCATGAACGTCGACTCGGCCTCGTCGGCGAAGGCGCTGATCAGGCTCCCGACGCCGGCGAAGATGAGGTAGACGCCGAAGCAGATGCCGACGAGCACCAGCGTCGGACCGGGCCAGGCGAGGGCGAGGATGCCCGCGATGATGGCGAGAGCGCCGACCGCGACCGGGACCCACCAGCGCGGGAGGTCGACGTGGGGCTCCTCGCGACGCGAGGGCGGGCCGGGGGAAAAGGAGCTCACGCGGCGATCATCGCGCGAAGCGGCGCCCGTCCGCAAGCGCTCGGCCGAGCCTGGCGCGGGTCCCGCGCCGCCCGCTCAGCAGCGCACGTACGCCCCGAAGTGCGCGGTCGTCGCCGCCCGGCGGTAGCCGGGGAGCGGCAGCGCGACCGTCACGCGGTCGGGGCTGAAGCCGTAGCGGCGGAAGGCGGTCGGGCTCGTCGCGTAAACCGCCACGCCGCCGCGCCGCACGCGGCGGCGCTGCGCACGATCGCTGCGCGCGACGACGTCGGCCGGTCCGGCGCGGAGGATCCAGC
>DATNGY010000506.1:0-10056 GCA_035605735.1 Solirubrobacteraceae bacterium | reverse complement strand
CGCCGCGACCTCGGCTCCGAAGCCCGCGGTGAGCGTCGCCTCGTGGACGACGACGGCGCGGCCGCAGCGCGCCACCGCGTCGCACAGCGCGTCGACGTCGAGCGGCACGAGGCTGCGCAGGTCGAGGACCCCGGCCGAGATGCCCTCCTCGGCGGCGAGCGCCGCGGCGCGCTCGGCGACGACGACCGCGGCGCTCCACGCGATCACGACGACGTCGTCGCCCTCGCGCGCGGTGCGGGCGACCCCGAGCGGCACCGTGTACTCCTCGTCGGGGACCTCGTCGCGCACGAGCCGGTAGCCGCGCAGCGGCTCGCAGAAGAGGACGGGGTCGGGGTCGCGGATCGCCTCGACGAGCATGCCCTTCGCGTCGCGCGCGGTCGCGGGCATGACGATCTTGAGCCCCGCGGCCCCGGCGTACTTCGCCTCGTGCGCGTCGGAGTGAAGCTCCGGCGTGCGCACGTTGCCCCCGAACGGCGCGCGGATGACCATCGGCATCGGGTAGCGGCCCTGCGAGCGGAAGCGCATGCGCGCGACCTGCCCCTCGATTTGGTGGAAGGCCTGGCTGCCGAAGCCCAGGAACTGCAGCTCGGGGACGGGCACGAGGCCGCTGCAGGCGAGGCCGACCGCCGACCCGACGATGACGGCCTCCGCGAGCGGCATGTCGACGACGCGGTCGCCGCCGAAGCGCTCGTGGAGGCCCTCGGTGGCGCGGAAGACGCCGCCGTTGACGCCGATGTCCTGGCCGAGCAGGACGATCCGCTCGTCGCGCTCCATCTCCTCGGCGAGCGCGGAGCGGATCGCCTCGACCATGTTGAGGACGGTCACGGGCCGGGCTTCCGGCTCGCCTCGCGCTGACGCGCGACCCGCGCCGGGGGATTGGCATAGACGTGGTCGAAGAGCGCGTCGATCCCCGGGCGAGGAGCGCCCTCGACCTCGGCCACGGCGGCGTCCACCCGCGCCTTGGCCTCGGCCCGCACCTGCGCCTCGGAGGCCTCGTCGACGAGGCCGCGCTCGCTCAGGTGGCGGCGGAGGCGATCGATCGGATCGGCCGAGCGGTTGCGCTCGAGGTCGCCGGCGTCCACGTAGCGGGTGTGGTCGTCGGAGGTGTTGTGGGGACCCATGCGGTACGTGCGCGCCTCGATCAGCGTCGGGCCCTCGCCCGCGCGCGCACGCGCGACCGCGCGGGCGGTCGCGTCGTGGACGGCGAAGAGGTCGTTGCCGTCGACGAGCTCGCCGGGGAAGCCGTAGCCGGCGGCGCGGGCGGCGAAGCTCGCCGCCGCCGTCTGCTTGCTCACCGGCGTCGAGATCGCCCAGCCGTTGTTCTTGAGCACGAAGACGACCGGCGCCCGGCGCACGCCGGCGAGGTTCAGCGCCTCGTGGGCGTCGCCCTCCGAGGACGCCCCGTCGCCGAAGTAGGCGAGCACGACGCCGTCGAGCCCCTGGTGGCGCAGGCCCCACGCCAGGCCGACCGCGTGCGGCAGCTGGGAGGCGAGCGAGATCTGGTAGGGGAGAACCTTGACGTCCTCGCCCATGTCATTGCCGGCCGGATCGCCCACGAAGTACTGCAGCGCCTTGCGCAGCGTGTAGCCCTGGCGCAGCATCGCGGGCAGCTCGCGGTACTGCGGCACGACCCAGTCACGCGCGGGATCCAGAGCCCACGCGCTGCCCACGACCGCGGCCTCCTCGCCGTTGACGCTCGAGTAGGTGCCGAGCCGGCCCTGGCGCTGGAGCGAGAACGCGCGCTCGTCGACGACGCGGGAGAGGAGCATCATGCGCCACGCCTCGAGCAGCGCGTCGTCGTCCATGGTGGGCGTGTAGCCGTCGCTGAGCGTCCCGTCCGGGTGCAGGACGCGGTGCGGCTCGGCGAGCTGGTCGAGGGCCTGGGTGATCATGGATGCATCCATCCTCCATCACCGACCCACCCGCCGTCCACCAGCACGCTCGATCCCGTCACGTAGGAGGCCTCGTCGGAGGCGAGGAAGGCGATGACGCGCGCGACCTCCTCGGGCTCGGCGAGGCGCCGCAGCGGCGTGCGCCCGGCGACGTCCTCGCGCGTGAAGCCGCCCGCCGCCATCGTCTGCTCGAGCAGCTCGGTGCCCACGTAGCCCGGCGCGACCGCGACGACCCGTACCCCCCGCGGCGACCACTCGGCGGCGAGCGTCTTCGTCAGCCCCTCGACCCCGTGCTTGGCCGCGCTGTAGGCCGCGCGGCCCGCGAGCCCGACGTGCCCGGTGAGCGAGGAGACGTTGACGATGACGCCCCGACCCGCTGGGAGCATCACGCGAGCGGCAGCGGCGGCGCACGCGAAGACGGCGACGAGGTCGAGCTCGACGATGCGCCGGAAGTCGTCGGGCGCGAGCGTCTCCGAGCGCGCGACCTGCCCGGCGCCGGCGTTGTTGACGAGGACGTCGAGGCCGCCGAGCTCGCTCACCGCGCGCTCGACGAGCGCCTCGGCCGCCCCCGGCGCGGTCAACTCGACCGCCATCCCCACGGCGCGGCCGCCGGCGGCGCGGATGGCGTCCGCCGCCGCGGCCGCGCGCGCGGGGTCGCGCGAGGTGACGAGGACGCTCGCGCCGCGGCGCGCGAGCTCCACGGCGGCCGCGCGGCCGATCCCCGACGACGAGCCGGCGACGACCGCCGCGCGGCCCGCGAGCGATGCGGAGCGCTCGCCGCTCAGCGGCGTCGCCTCACGCCGTCGGAGCCAGGTGCTCGAACGCCGACGTCAGCGGCCCCGGGTACTCGTCGTTGGGCAGGATCGGGCCGGGCACCGAGTCGAAGAGCCGCCCGACCACCCGGCCCGCCTCGATGACCGCGGGCCGGTCGTGGACAGGCAGGACGAAGCGCCCGGAGTTGACGGCCTTGCGGATCGCGGCCTTCTCGCCGCGCTTGGAGCCGCCGTGGTTGCCGGTCACCGCCGGATCGAGCTCCATGACCTGCAGGTGCGGGTCGATGAGCTGGTTGACGATGTCGTAGATGACGTCGCCGCAGATGCACGCCGTCCCCTCGTCGGTCTCGACGAGGACGTTCATCGAGCCCTCGGTGTGTCCTCCGGCCACCTGGCAGCGCACGCCCGGGATGATCTCCTCGTGCTCGACGACCTCGAGGTCGAGGAGCCGCAACGCCGCGGGGTGGTGGAGGCGATCGACGAGGTGCTTGATGTACGGCGCCGGATACTGCTCGCCCATGAGCCCCGAGACCGAGTACTCGAGCTCGCGGCGGTTGATGACGACCGTCGTCGAGTCCATCGAGAACTGGTCGTCGAAGCCGGCGTGGTCGATGTGCAGGTGGGTGTGGAGGATGTAGCGGACGTCCTCCCTGCGCAACCCGTGCTTGGAGAGTTGCGCGTCCATCCCCTGGCCGTCGCGCCACCAGCCCTTCATGCCGAGGTTGCCCATGATCTCCGGGTGGCTGAAGCCCGTGTCGACGACGACCGGCGCCTCGCCGCCGGTGATCAGGAAGCCGAACGTCGGCACCTGGATCGCCACGCCCGGATCGCGCGCGAGCACGAGGAAGCTCGTGTCGAGCTCGATGTCGCCGAGGTCGAGCACCTTCACTTCGAGACCCATCCGTCCCTCCTTGCGTCGTTGGGCGCCGGATTGCCCCGAAGCCGCGCCACCTACGCGCGTCGGGGTCGGGCGGACGCCGGCGCGGACCGCCGCGGGGCTACGACCACGGCCTTGCCCTCCGCGAGGGCGGCTCGGGGCCGCCTCATCGCAGCGAGGCCCAGGGCTCCTCGTCGGAGACGTCGATGACGGAGTAGCCGTCGTCGCCCGCCGTCGGCGTGAGGATGACCGACAGCTTCGCGTCGGCGTCGCCGACGGTGTACGACGCGTGGACGACGTTCGTGGGGATGTAGACGGCTTCCCCGGGACCGAGCTGGTGGTTGTCCTGCTCCAGCCACTGCTCGATGCGCCCCTCGCGCACCCAGATGATCTCCTCCTGCTCGGGGTGGCGGTGGAAGGCGTGGCCCTCCCCCGGCGCGAGCGTGACGTCCATGACGCAGAGGCCCGTCGAGCCCGTGATCGACGGCCGCGCGATCCAGCCGGTCGTCCCCCAGTCGAACGTCTCCTGCGCGATGTCCTCGCTCGTTATGAACCGGCCGTTCATGCTCGCTCCTCGATCGGGATGGACTTGAACCGCTTCATGTTCTCGGTCATGGCGACCTCGGTCGGGAGGCGCTCCATGCTCGAGGCCCCGAAGAAGCCGACGACGCCGTCGCACTGGGCGATCACGCGCCTGGCATCCTCGGGCTCGGCGATCGGGCCGCCGTGGCAGAGGCAGAGGACGTCGGGATCGACCTCGACCGCCGCGTCGCGCAGGGCCTGGACGCGCTCGATCGCCTCCTCGAGCGTCAGCCCGGTCCGCGCGCCGATCGCGCCGCCGGTCGTCAGCCCCATGTGCGGCACGAGCACGTCGGCGCCGGCGTCGGCCATCGCGCGCGCCTCGTCCTCGGTGAACACGTAGGGCGCGGTGAGCAGGTCGAGCTCGCGCGCGGCGCGGATCATGTCGACCTCGAGGCCGTAGCCCATGCCGGTCTCCTCGAGGCCCGCGCGGTACGTGCCGTCCATGAGCCCGACGGTCGGGAAGTTCTGCACGCCGCTGAAGCCCGCCGCCTTGACCTCGTGCAGGAAGACGGGCATCAGCCGGAACGGGTCCGTCCCGCAGACGCCGGCGAGGACCGGCGTCGCGGCCACGATCGGCAGCACCTCGCGAGCCATGTCCATGACGATCGCGTTCGCGTCGCCGTAGGGCATGAGGCCGGCGAGTGACCCGCGGCCGGCCATCCGGTAGCGCCCGGAGTTGTAGATGATGATCAGGTCCGCGCCGCCGGCCTCGGCGAGCTTCGCCGACAGCCCCGTGCCGGCCCCGGCGCCGATGACCGGACGGCCGGCCTCGACCTCGCCGAGCAGGCGCGCGAGGGCCTCCCCGCGCGTCACCGCGCGGCCTCGACGAGCTCGTGCAGGCGGTCGGCCAGCGCGGTCGCGAAGGCGGGGTCGTTGACGTCGGCCTCGACCTCGTGGACCTCGACGCGCCCGCGGTCGACGTGCTCGCGCAGCGCCGCGAAGAGCGCGTCGTCGGCGGCCCGGTCGTGGAACGGCTGGCCCTCGACGTCGATGGCCGAGACGCCGCGCAGCGGGACGAAGAGCACGGTCGGCGCGCTGGCGCCGTTGAGCTTGCGGGCGATCCGCCGGCCGAGCTCCGCGTTCTCCTCCGGCGTCGTGCGCATGAGCGTGATCGTCGGGTTGTGGACGTAGAGGTTGCGCTCGCCGAAGCGCTCGGGGACCGTGTCCTTGGGCCCGAAGTTGACCATGTCCAGGGCGCCCAGGGAGACGACCTGGGGCACGCCGGCGGCGCCGGCGGCCTCGAGGCGGTCGGGACCCGCCGAGAGCACGCCACCGACGAGCTCGTCGGCGAGCTCGGTCGTCGTGAGATCGAGCACGCCGGCGAGGAAGCCCCCGCTCGCGAGCGCCTCCATCGACTGGCCGCCGGTCCCCGTTGCGTGGAAGACGAGGACCTCGTAGCCGAGCTCCTCGAGGCGCTCGCGCGCGCGGGTGACGGCCGGTGTCGTGACGCCGAACATCGTCGCTGCAACGAGCGGCCTCGCGTCGCCGGCGGCGGGCGGCGCGGCCTTCGCCATCCCCGCGATCGCGCCCGCGGCGTTCGTGAGGATCTGCGCCGAGATCTGGTTGATCCCGGCGATGTCGACGACCGAGTACATCATCGTCACGTCGTTGGCCCCTACGTAGGGGCGCGTGTCGCCCGAGGCGACGGTGGAGACGATGAGCTTCGGCACGCCGACGGGCAGGTCACGCATCGCCGCGGCGGCGATCGAGGAGTTGCCAGAGCCGCCGACGGCGGCCGCGCCCTGCAGCCGGCCCTCTGCGTGCACCCGACCGAGCACGACGCCGGCCCCCCGCCCCATGACCTCGACGGCGCGGCCGCGGTCGCCCGCGGCCACGAGCGCCGCGTGGTCGGCCCCGGCGGCGCTCGCGACCTCCTCGCGCGCGATGTCGGGGGCGACCTGGGGCTCGCCGAGCACGCCGGCGTCGACGAGCAGGACGTCGGCCCCGGCGTCGCGGACGCGGTCGCGCAGGTAGGAGTACTCGTGGCCCTTCGTGTCGAGGGTGCCGACGAGGACGACCGTCGGGGTCGCCATCAGCCGGTCTCGACGCCCAGGAAGCGGCGCTGCGCCTCGGGGTCGTTGGCGATCTCGTTGGCCGTCGTCTCGGTGAAGATCCGCCCCGCGACCATGACGAGCTGGCGCTCGGCCAGCGCGGTGGCCATCGCGAGGTTCTGCTCGACGACGAGGATCGCCAGACCGTCGCGCGAGAGCTGCTTGAACGTCTCGATCAGCGTCTCGATGATCGCCGGGGCGAGCCCCTCGGAGGGCTCGTCCATGACGAGGAGCTTCGGGTTGGTCAGCAGCGCGCGGCCGATGGCGAGCATCTGCTGCTCGCCGCCGGAGAGCTGCATGCCGCCGTTGCGCCGGCGCTGCTCGAGGCGCGGGAACAGCTCGTAGATCGCGTCCGGGGTCCACCGTTGCTCGCCGCCGCGCGGCGCGATCATCCGCAGGTGCTCGTCGACGGTCAGCGACTCGAAGAGCCGCCGTCCCTGGGGCACGTAGCCGATGCCCGAGCCCGCGATCTTGTACGAAGGCCTTCCGACGAGCTCGTCGCCGAGGAAGCGGACCGAGCCCCGCGTGGCGGCCGGGCGGATCTGCATGATCGCGTTGCAGAGCGTCGTCTTGCCCATGCCGTTGCGGCCGATGATCGCCACGGGCTCATGACCCATCGAGAAGCTCACTCCCTGGAGCACGTGCGCGCGCCCGTAGTAGGCGTCGAGCTCGCTGACCTCGAGCAGCGGGACGCCGTTGGTGGACGGGTCGCGGACCACGCTCACCTCGACGTCCTCGGAGGCGGCGCGAACGCCGTTCTCGTTCGCCGCGCTCACCGTTCGGCCCCGTCCGCGGCGCCGACGCGCCCGCCCAGGTAGAGGTCGTGCACGAGCTGGTTCTCGCGGATCTCCCCGGGAGTGCCCTCCACGATCTTGCGGCCGTCGTGCATCATCGTGACGCGCTCGGCCACCCGCAGGGCGACGTCCATGTCGTGCTCGATGAGGATCAGCGTGATGCTCCGGTCGAGCTTGAGCAGCAGCTCGGTGAGCGCGACGCGCTCGCCGCGCGAGAGTCCGGAGGCGGGCTCGTCGAGGAGCATGAGCTTGGGGTCCACGGCGCGGGCCATGCCGACCTCGAGCTGGCGCTGCTCACCGTGCGAGAGCGTGCCCACGAGCTCCGGGAGCTTCGCGGTCAGGCCGACGGACTCGGCGAGCTCGCGCGCGCGCTCGCGCAGCGGCGCGTCGGCGGCGCTGCGCCGCAGGCGCAGGTGGCCCTTGCGCGTGCCGAGGACCGCGAGGTAGAGGTTGTCCTCGACGCTGAGGCCGAGGAACAGGCGGGACTTCTGGTACGTGCGGCCCATGCCGAGCCTCGCGCGGCCCGGCGCCGGGACCTCGCCGATGTCCTCGCCCAGGAAGAAGATCGTGCCCGACGTCGCGGGCATGTCGCCGGAGATCACGTTGAAGAGCGTCGTCTTGCCGGCCCCGTTGGGGCCGAGGATCGCGCGGCGCTCGCCGTGCGCGACGTCCAGATCGACGTCGCGCACGGCGTCCAGGCCGCCGAAGCGCCGGCCGACCCCGCGCAGGCGCAGGATCGGCTCGGCGGACTCGGTGACTGCTGCCTCCATCGGACCCCTTACCCGGCGACGACCTTCGGGGTCTGGGTCTTGCCCTGCCATGGCAGCTTCTTCTTCACGCACGGCGGGAACGTGCGCCCGGGCGCGGGCGTCGACTCGCTGAACGTGCCGCCGAAGGTCTGGTCGACCTGCGGGACCTTGCCGACCGTCTTCGTGGCCAGCTTGCCGTTCTTCGTGTAGAGCTGCAGGTAGTACTCGTCGGCGATCCCGTTGCGGTTCTTGTCGAGGCTGACCTTCCCGTACGGCCCATTGATGGTCACCTTCGAGATCGCGTCCTGGAGCTTCTTCTGGCCGCCGGAGATGTCGCCCTTGACGGCCTGCAGGCCCCTGATCAGGCCCCACGTGTCGATGAAGAAGCTGTACGTGAACACGCTGCCCGCCTGCGGCGCCGCCGGCCCACCGGGCGGGATCGTCTTGAACCACTTGCCGATGATGTTGTTCGCGTAGTACTTCGCCTCTGGCGTGTCGAGGTCGCCCGCCGTGCCGGCGCCGCCGGCGTAGACGCCCGCGACGCGCGGGCCGAGCTGCTCGAACTGCGACGGCGTGCCCCAAAACACGTTGCCGATGAACTTCTTGTTGTCGAGCGGGCCGTGCGCCTGCTCGTAGGCCTTCAGGAACGGGATCAGGCCCGCGCCGCCGACGGCCACGAAGGTGCCGTCGACGTTGGTCGGCAGCTGCTGGGCGTAGGACGAGTAGTCCGTCGTGTTCAGCGGCGGGAACACCCGCTTGGTGACCTGCCCGCCGGCCGCGCAGAAGTCGGCGATGAAGCCCGCCGCCGACGTCCAGCCGAAGCTGTAGTCGTCGGCGACCACCGCGGCCTTGCGCCAGCCGAGCTTGTTGTAGGCCAGGTCGCCGAGGCCCGCGTTGAACTGCGCGCCGTCGCCGATGAAGCGGAAGAAGTTCGGCGCGCGCACCTTCAGCGTCGTGTCCTGCGCGCCGGCCGCCCCGTTGACGAACGTCTTGGTCGGGTGCTGCTTGGCGTAGTTGGCCACCGCGATCGACTCGTCGCCCGAGAGCGGGCCGACCATGATGTCGGCGCCGAGCTGCTCCATGAGCCGGCGGGTCTCCTTGATCGCCAGGCCGGAGGTGTCGTTGCCGCACCCGACCCCGACCAACTTCAGCGGGTGCCCGTTGATCGCGCCGCCGGTGAAGCCGGCACGCGGCTTGTTCGGGTTCACCGGCTTGGCGCCCGCGAACTGCGAGAACGCCGCCACAGCGCCGGCCATGTCCTGGTTGTCGAACGAGCCGAACGCGCCCTGGCACTCCGAGAGGATCGCGATCTTGATCGGGCTCTTGCTCCCGCCGGTCTGCGGCGCGACCGCGGCGTACCCCGCGGGCGTCGCCGTCGACGACGGGGTCGACGCGGTCGACTTCGCTGCCGAGCTGGCCGTTCCGCTGCTCGACTTGTCGCTCGAACCGCAGGCCGCGACCACGAGGGCAGCCGCCGCGAGCAGGAGCGCGAGGACCGCGCCCCTGAAACTCCTCACTACTGACATACCGTCTCCTCTCCTCCCTGCCGCGCTCCGTGCGCGGCGTTTGCTCTACGAACCGGTGAGCGTCGATGCCCCTCGCTCACCTGCCGGCACGAGGCCGGCCGAACCCCCCTCCCCACTCATCTCCTCCGGCCGCGGTGTGCCGCGGGTTCGCGAGGTCGCCCGTTGCCACAGCCCGACCAGGCCGTCGGGCGACACGAGGACGATGATCAGGAAGATCGCGCCGATCAGCGTGTGGAAGCGATCGCTGATGAAGCCGATGTCCGGCGCGTAGTTGTTGATCAGGACGAACACGAGCGCCCCGATCCACGCCCCCTCCAAGCGGAACATGCCGCCGATGACGGCGATGAGGAGGACGTCGATCGTCGAGGCGAGATCGATCGTCGACGGCGCGATCTGCGCGTTCCACCAGACGAAGAGGATGCCGGCCAGCGCCGCGATGAACCCTGCGAACACGAAGGCCAGCATCCGGTGCAGCGTCACGCTGTAGCCGAGCGAGCGCATGCGCACGGGGTCGTCGCGGATCCCCTGCAGCGCGAGACCGAACGGGGTGCGGGCGACGTAGCGCAGCCCGACGTAGACCAGCGCCGCGACGAGCAGGGTGGCGAAGTAGAGGCGGTCGGGGTGCGCGTTGCGGTCGAAGAAGCTCGGGATCGGGATGCCGCTGATGCCGCCGAAGCCCGACACGCTGGTGATCTGGCCGAAGCACAGATTGGCGATCACCGAGAAGACCAGGGTGATCATCAGGAAGTAGATCCCGTAGCTGCGACTCGCCAGGGCGCCGAAGACGAGGGCGGCGATGAGCGCGATGATGA
>DATNGY010000505.1:0-2896 GCA_035605735.1 Solirubrobacteraceae bacterium | reverse complement strand
GTGCGCAGGCCGGCAACGCGCGCGTCGGCTCGGTCGTCGGGCGCTTCTTCGCGATGGACCGCGATCGGCGCGCCGACCGCACGCAAAAGGCCTACGACCTCCTCGTCGCCGGCCACGCCGAGCACCACACCGACACGGGCGCGCAGGCCGCGCGCGACGCCTATGAGCGCGGCGAGACCGACGAGTTCATCGAGCCGACGACCGTCGGCGAGGAGGCCCGGATCCGGCCGGACGACGCAGTCGTGGCCTTCAACTTTCGCCCCGACCGGATGCGCGAGATCACCGAGCGCCTCGGGCCCGAGGTGGCCCGGTACACGACGCTCACCGAGTACGAGGAGGGCTGGCCGTACCCGATCGCGTTCCCGCCCGCTCATCCGCCGACGACGCTCGCGCACGTCATCGCCGCCGCCGGCCGGCGCCAGCTCCACGTCGCCGAGACCGAGAAGTACCCGCACGTCACCTACTTCTTCGGCGGCGGCGAGGAGGAGCCTGAGCACGGCGAGCGGCGCGAGCTCGTGCCCTCGCCGCGCGACGTGCCGACCTACGATTACAAGCCCGAGATGAGCGCCCGCGCGGCCGCCGACGCGTTCGTCGCCGCCTGGGGCGAGGACCGGCCGGAGTTCGGGATCATCAACTTCGCCAACGCGGACATGGTCGGGCATACGGGCGTCATCCCCGCCGCGGTGCGCGGAATCGAGACCGTCGACGCCTGCCTGGGCGACGTCGTCGAGGCGGTCACCGGATCGGGCGGCGCGGTCGTCGTCACTGCCGACCACGGCAACGCCGACCACATGCTCGAGCCCGACGGATCGCCGAACACCGCGCACTCGCTCAACCCGGTGCCGGTCATCGTCGTGACGCCCGACGGGGCGCAGCCCGCGCTGCGCGACGGCGGCGTGCTGGCAGACGTCGCGCCGACGCTGCTCGCGCTCCTCGGCCTCGACCAGCCCGAGGCGATGACAGGCCGCTCGCTGCTGGCTGGATGAGTCGTTGCGCGGCCGCGTGCGCGCGGGGTCGTGGAACGACTCATCCAGTGATCCGGCGCGCCGCCGCTCGCGCAACAGCAGACCATGCAACCGGGAACCGGGCTGGACATCAGCGCGCTGGGCGTCGAGGTCCACGTGCGCAAAACCGCCGCGCAGACCGGCGGCGAGCTCGTCGAGTTCGACGTCGTCGGCGAGCCGCGCGGGCTGATCGCCGCCGCGCACGTGCACACGACGCAGACCGAGCGCCACGAGGTTCTCGAGGGGGCGATGCGCCTGACGCTGAGCCGCGCGACGCGCGTGCTGCGCGCAGGCGAGGCGATGGCGGTGCCGCCCGGCGTCGCCCACCGCCAGCGCGGGGCGGGGGCCGGGCCCGGACGCGTGCGCGTGCAGCTGCGCCCCGCCGGGCGCACCGAGGCCTTCCTCGAGCGCCTCGCGGAGCTGTCGGCGGCCGGCGCGTACAACCGCTGGGGGTTCCCGCGCCCCCTCGCGGGCGCCGCGCTAGTGCGTGACTTCGCCGACGAGGGCCACGCGGCGCAAGCGCCGCTCGCGGTCCAGCGCGCGCTCGCCGGCGCGCTGCTGGGGGTCGGCGCCCCCGAGTACCGCTTCGTCGACGAATGGGACGTCGCCGCGCCGCGCGAGGAGGTCTTCGCTGCCATCGCCGACGCACGCACCTACCCTCAGTGGTGGCGCCCCGTCTACATCGACGTCGAAGCCGACGGCGAGCCCGCCGTCGGCAAGGTCTCGCGCCAGCACTTCAAGGGCCGCCTGCCTTATCACCTGCACACGCGCTCGGAGATCGTTCGCCTCGAACCGCCCGAGATCGTGGAGGGCGACGTCGACGGCGACCTGCGGGGGCGGGGCACGTGGACGCTGACCGAGCGCGAAGGCGCCACCCACGTGCGCTTCGACTGGCGCGTCGTCGCCGACCGTCCGCTCCTGCGCGCGTTGAGCCCGCTCCTGCGGCCGGCGCTGCGCTGGAACCACAACTGGGCGATCGCCCGCGCGCGCGACGGCCTCGAGCCCTACGCGCTCGCGACCTTCGCCGACAAGCGCTCTTCGAGCCGTGCCCGGACCGCGGGCCATTCCTCGCCGACCACGCTGTAGTAGGCCGAGTCGCGGGGCCCGTACGGCATGTCCATGTGGCGGCGCAGGACGCCCTCGAACTCTGCCGGGAGGGCGGCGAGCGCCGCGCGCGAGCGCGCGTTGCGCCCGTCGGTCTTGAACTCGACGCGCTGACAGCCAAGGTGCTCGAATGCGTGCTCGAGCATGAGCAGCTTCGCCTCGACGTTCGCGCCGGTCTGCCACGCCGCGCTCTGAAGCCACGTCCAGCCGATCTCGAGGCCGCGGTGCTCGGGGCGCAGCGTGAGATAGCGGGTGCTCCCGACGGCGCGGCCGCTGCGCCGCCAGACGGTCGCGTAGGGCGCCTCGCGACCCGCCTCACCCTCGGCGACGCTCTGCGCCACCCAGACCTCGAGCTCCTCCCGCGTCGGCGCGGCGATCGGCAGCCAGCGCCAGATCTCGGGGTCGCGGGAGGCGTCGAAGAGCTGGTCGGCGTGGTCGTGGCGCAACGGCTCGAGCGCGACGAGCTCGCCCTCGAGCGCCACCCACAACCCGTCCCACACGCCGTCGATGGTAACCAGATGGTTGAGTCCGAATTCCCGCACGCGGATGATTCGGAATCAACCATCTACGCTGCGCCGATGGCCGACGACGACGCGGTCGACCGGCTCTACGGGCTGGCGCCGGGCGAGTTCGTGCCCGAGCGCGACGCGCTGGCCAAGGCGCTGCGCGCCGACGGGCGCCGCGACGAGGCCGCCGCGGTCAAGGCGCTCGCGAAGCCGACGGTCGCGGCGTGGGCGGTCAACCAGGCCGTCCGCTCGCAGCCGCGCCGGGCCCGCGAGCTCTGGGAG
>DATNGY010000504.1:0-5782 GCA_035605735.1 Solirubrobacteraceae bacterium | reverse complement strand
ACGACGCCCGGCGCGTCCATGGGCACGAGGAAGAGCGTGAAGCCGTCATAGCCCGCGTCCGGGTCGGTCTTCGTCACGAGGACGATGGCGTCGGCGCGATGGCCGTTGGTGATGTATGTCTTCGAGCCGCCGATGAGGTAGTCCGCGCCGTCGCGCCGCGCGCGGGTCTTGATCCCGGCGACGTCCGAGCCCGCGTCGGGCTCGGTGATCCCGAGGCAGAGGATCTTCTCCCCGCGGATGGCCGGCACGACCCACTCCCGCTTCTGCTCCTCGGTGCCGAAGGCGAGGATCGGCGGCATGGCCATGTCGGTGTGGACCGCGACGCCCATGGCCAGCCCGCCGCAGCGGGCGTGCACGATCTCCTCGGCGAGCACGACCGAGCTGGCGTAGTCGCCGCCCTGCCCGCCGTAGGCCTCCGGCTTGTCGAGCCCCAGGAAGCCGAGCTCGCCCATCCGCCGGAAGACCGAGTCGGGGAACGTCGTCCGCTCCCACTCCTCGGCGTGGGGCGCGAGCTCGGTGAGCGCGAAGCGCCGGATCGACTCGCGCAGCGCATCGTGCTCGTCGGTGAAGAGTGGATGCCGCGCCTTCGCTCCGTGGTCGGGCTTGAGGACGGCGGCGTCGGCGGCGGTCATGGAGCGGACAGTAGGACCTGCCACTTGCCACGGCAACCGGCGGGCGCGCGGCGCGCTCGATTACCGTGGAGCAGTGTGGTTGCCGCACCGTCAGGCCGGCTCGATGTGCCTCGTGATCGCCGCGGGCGGCGAGGTCCAGCTCGAGCAGCTCGACGACGCGGGCAGGGAGTGGTTCGGAGACGGTCCAAGCGGGCAGGCGATCGGTTGGCTTGGGCATGTGCTCGCGGCGTGCGCGGACCCGGACGTCGAGCGCGACTGGATCGAGGCCGTGGTCGCCGCGCTCGAGCGCGAGGTCGCGCTTGGCCGGACCGAGCGGTCGATGCTGCTCGTCAAGCGTGGCGAGGGCGTCATGTACCACGCGAGCCGGAGCGCGAACCGCGACTCGATCGCGCGCCATGGTCTCGACTGGCGGCTCATGAGCGCGAGCCCGGGGATCGCCGGCTCCGCCGAGGCGGAGTGGCCCGGCATCTTCCTCTGCACGGACCTCGAGGGCGCGCTCTTCTTCGCTGGGATGCCGGGTCCCGGGCCGGCCGATGTCTGGTCCGCGCGGGTCGACGGCCTCTGGCTCGAGGGCGCTCCGGACGCCGACGGCGGCGGTAGCGACGACTGGATGATCGCGCTGCAGCCGATCGGGCCCGACCGCATCGAGCTGGTACGCCGCGACGTCATGCACGATTCCTGGCTCTCGGGCTGAGGCCGCGCCGCCGGCGGGTACGCTCGCCGCCATGGTCCGCGGACGCCTCCTGCGGCTCGGGCCGGCTTCGCGGCGGTCGGCGCGCTCGTCGTCGCGGCCGCCAACGTGTAAGTGCTCGTCGGCGCCGGGCGCGCGGGGACACGACCCGGCGCGGGCGCCGCACGCGGAGGTCGCGCTCGTCCTCGGCGCGGGCCTCGACCGCGACGGATCGCCGAGTGGGATGCTCTCCGATCGGCTCAGCGCCGCCGCCGCGCTGTACGGCGACGGACGCATCGAGCGCGTGCTCGTCTCCGGCACGGTCGCGCCGACTACGACGAGGTCAACGCGATGCGGCGCGCGCTAGTGCGCGCCGGCGTCGCCGACGGCGACATCTTCACGGACCACGGGGGCTTCGGGACCTGGGACTCGATGGTCCGCGCGCGCGAGGTGTTCGACGTGCGGAGCGAGATCGTCGTGACCCAGGGCTTCCACATGGCGCGGGCGCTCTGGCTCGGGCGCCGCGCGGGGCTCGAGGTCCACGGGCTCGCGGCCGACCGCTCGGGCTTCGGGCGCTCGGGCCGCGTCGCGCGCCTGCGCGAGGTGCTTGCGCGGGTCAAGGCCGTGGGCGACGTCGGGACCGGCTCAGGCCCGCGCTTCCTCGGACGGCACGTGCCCGTTGACGGCAACGCGGCCGCCAGCCGCGGCTGAGGCGCGGCCGCTCAGGCGCGCGGCGGCGGACCGGCGTAGCGGGGCAGGCCGTCGTCGCAGACCGGTAGCCACGCCGGCGCGTCGGCGACGAAGGAGTGGTACTGCGGCGCGATCCCGGGGTCGTCGTCGAGCGGGCCGAGCCGCACCGAGACCTCGGGGCCGTGGGGCCAAGTGCCGCCGAAGAGGCCCGAGCCGCAGCGCCGGCAGAAGGCCTTGGCCATCCCGCCGGGCGGGCGGAAGGTCTCGACGAGCTCGGCGCCGGAGAGCAGCGCGAAGCCCTCGCGCGGCACGCGCCCCTGCGCGAGCGCGGGGCCGCCCGAGTGCTTGCGACAGCGCGAGCAGTGGCACAGGTTCGCGCGGCGGAAGGGCGCCGTGAGCTCGAAGCGCACGGCGCCGCACAGGCAGCTGCCGCGGACGGGGGCGTCGGGGGAGGGAGGCATGGCACACAGCTTGGCGGCGCTGCCTCAGCTTGCGTAACTCCAGCCTTCTTGCCGGTCACCGACGCCTCGCTGAGGTCGAAGCCCGCGCGCCAGCTCGTCGGTGTTCACCTTGCCGCTGACGACGTACTGGTTCAGCGGCTGCAGGAGCTTGCGGTGCGGCTTCTTGGCGGACGCCGGTCTGGCGCCGACAAGGGCGAGCAGCCCTACCACGAGCAGCGCGACAGTGGCGCGCGTCCCTGCCGACATATGCGGTTGTTCCTCCTCCGGGCCGGGGGCCCGAACGTCGTTCGGGAAGTCCGGCCGGCGCGATCCCACGCGCCGAGAAACCCGCCGTGTCCGGTTGCGAGCGCCGCCGCCGTGCGGCAGGGTTGCGCGCCTTGAGCCCGAGCACCGTCCGCACCGAGGACGCCGGCCGCGTGCGCACGATCGCGCTCGACCAGCCCGAGACCCGCAACGCGCTCTCCGACGAGCTGCTGGGCGACCTCGTGGCCGCGCTCGAGGCGGCGCGCGACGACGACGGCGTGCGCTGCGTCGTGCTCGCCTCGACGCACGAGCGCACGTTCAGCGCCGGCGGCAACCTCGCGAGCTTCGCGGCCGATGTGCCGCTCGTCCACAAGCACCTCGAGACGACCGCGCTCTTCCCCGCGGTCTTCCGCCTCCTCGGCACGCTCGGCAAGCCCTCGATCTGCAAGGTCGACGGCCACTGCCTCGCCGGCGCGCTCGGCCTCGCGCTCGCCTGCGACCTCGTCGTCTGCAGCGACCGCGCGAGCTTCGGCACCCCCGAGATCGACGTCGGCGTGTTCCCGTTCATGATCATGGCGCTGATCTACCGCAGCGTCCCGCGCAAGAAGGCCACCGAGCTGCTGCTCCTCGGCGAGCGCATCGACGCGGACGAGGCGGCGCGGCTCGGCATCGTCAACCGCGTCGTCCCGGCCGGCGAGCTCGACACGGCCGTCGGCGCGTGGGCCGGCAAGCTCGCGCGCAGCTCGCCGCTGCTCCTGCGGATGGGCAAGGACGCGATCTGGCGCCAGCAGGACATGGCCTTCGAGGACGCCCTCGACTACCTACGCGCCCAGCTCACGATCGCGTTCTCGACCGAGGACATCCAGGAGGGCGTGCAGGCCTTCTTCGACAAGCGGGAGCCCGAGTGGAAGGGGCGGTGAGCGCCCTGCTCTGCCGCACGTCGGACCGCGTCGCGGAGACGTCGGCGGGCGCGCGCGAGCTCGCGCTCGCGATCGCCGACCGGCTCGGCGTCGAGGCGCGGCTGCTCGGCACCCCCGGCGAGCCCGCCGAGACGCGCTTCGAGGACGACCTGCGCGACGCGCGCGGCTGCCTGCTCGAGGCCGGCGGCCAGATCCAGGACGCGCTGGTTGCCGGGCGCTTCCCCGTGCTCACGTCCTCGGACTGCTCGATCTGCATGACGACGCTGCCGGTTCTCGCCCGCGAGCGGCCCGACGCGTGGGTGCTGTGGCTCGACGCGCACCCCGACTTCCACAGCCCCGAGACGACGGTGAGCGGCTTCCTCGGCGGCATGTGCCTCGCGGGTGCGTGCGGCGTCTGGGACGCCGGCCTCGACCGCGGGGCGATCGACCCGGCGCGGGTCGTGATGTGCGGCGTGCGCGTCGTCGACGCGGGCGAGCGCGGCCTGGTCGACACGCGCGGCCTCGGCCTCGTCGAGCGCCCGTCCGCGCTGGCGGCCGCGCTCGCCGGACGCAAGCTCTTCGTCCACCTCGACCTCGACGTGCTCGACCCGAGCGTGATGCCCGGTCTGCACTGGCCCGCCGAGGGCGGCCTGAGCGACGGCGGCCTGCGGACGCTGCTCGCCGAGGTCGCCGAGGCGGCCGACGTCGTCGGCGTCGAGATCACCGACTTCCCGGCGCCCGCGCTGGCCCGGCGCGTGGCGACGATGGTGGAGCCGCTGCTGCCGCCCGTGCCCGCGGTCCCGGAAGCGGGCGAGCCGACGTGAGCCTCCTGCGCCCGCTGGCCGACGACCTCGCCGAGCGCCGCGAGAAGGCCAGGCTCGGCGGGGGGCGCGAGAAGATCGACCGCCAGCACGAGCAGGGCAAGCTCACCGCGCGCGAGCGGCTCGCGCTGCTGTTCGACGACGGCGCCTTCACCGAGCTCGGGATCCACGCGGGCATCCACTACTCGGTGCGCGGGCTCGAGGACCGCGACGCTCCGGCGGACGGCGTCATCACCGGCTACGGCAAGGTCGACGGGCGGCTCGTGGCCGCCGTCGCCTACGACTTCACGGTGATGGCCGGGTCGATGGGGATGACGGGGGAGACGAAGGTCGCCCGCATGCGCGAGCTCGCGCTGACGAAGCGGATGCCGCTCGTGTGGCTGCTCGACTCGGCGGGGGCGCGTATCCAGGAGGCGGTCGGCTCGCTGTTCGCGGGCTCCGGCCACCTGTTCCGCGAGGAGGTCGTCATGAGCGGGGTCGTCCCGCTCGTCGCCGCGCTCATGGGCCCGTGCGCGGCGGGCACGGCTTACATCCCGGGCCTGGCCGACTTCGTGCCGATGGTGAGGGGCCGCGGCTCGATGGCGCTGGCCGGGCCGCACCTCGTGCGCGCGGCGATCGGCGAGGACGTCACGCAGGAGGAGCTCGGCGGCTCGCGGGTGCACTGCCGGCGCTCGGGCGTCGGCGACCTCGAAGCGGCCGACGACGAGGAGTGCATCGCCCAGATCAAGGCCTACCTCTCCTACCTGCCCTCGCACAACCGCGAGGCGCCGCCGGTGCTGCCGTGCGACGACCCCGTGGACCGCGGCGACGACGAGTTGCTGGACGTGCTCCCGGACTCGAACCGCCAGCCCTACGACATGGACGACGTCATCCGGCGGATCGTCGATCACGGCGACGCGTTTCACGTGAAACCTCAGTGGGCGAAGACGATCATCACGTGCTTCGCGCGCTTCGGCGGGCGCCCTGTCGGCATCGTCGCCAGCCAGCCGCGCCAGCTCGGCGGGATCCTCGACAACGACTCGGCCGACAAGGCCGCGCGCTTCGTCAACCTCTGCAACGCGTTCGGCCTGCCGCTCGTCTTCCTCATGGACGTGCCGGGCTTCATGGTCGGCACGAAGGTCGAGGCGGCGGGCATCATCCGCCACGGCGCGAAGATGCTCCACGCCGTGGCCAACGCCACGGTGCCGAAGATCACCGTCGTGCTGCGCAAGGCCTACGGCGCGGGCTACTACGTCATGAACGGCCGCGCCTACGAGCCCGACCTGCTGGTCGCCTGGCCCGGCGCCGAGATCTCGGTGATGGGCGCGTAGGGGGCCGTGAACATCATCTTCCGCAAGCAGATCGAGGCGGCGGATGACCCCGAGGC
>DATNGY010000503.1:0-3632 GCA_035605735.1 Solirubrobacteraceae bacterium | reverse complement strand
GGACGGACCATGACGCAATCGAACTCGAGCACCCGGGCCGTCCGGCTCTGGCGGCTCACCGGGTACAGCGCGGTGACCTCGAAGCCCGCGGCCTCGTACGTCGCGAGCGCCTCGGGCAGGCGCGGCATGCCCTCGTAGATGCGCAGGAGCGCGACCTCGGACTGCATCCCGACGAGGTCGCCCGCGCGGTCGCCGAGGCCGGCGAAGGCCTCGAGGTCGAAGCCCTGCGTGTCGAGCTTGAGGTATGGGCGCGGGTCGGCGAGGCCGTCGAGGACCTCGTCGAGCAGGTCCGCGAGGCGGCGGACCGGCACCTCGACGCGCTCGGGATCGCGCAGCTGCGCGTGGCGGCCGGCGCCGAAGCGCGTCGGCGCGAGCACCGAGCTCAGCGTCCCCGGGACGACGTGCATCTCGGTGGCGCCCTCCTCGCGCCCCAGCGCGTAGGGCAGCGCGATCCACTCGGGATCCGCGCGCGCGGCCTCCTGCAGGCGCGCGAACGTCGCCGGCACGGGCTCGAAGGAGACGATCCGCCCCGCGAAGCCCGCGCGCCGCAGCGCCCGTGCGTACTGGCCGCGGTTGGCGCCGACGTCGAGGACGCAGTTGACGCGGTAGAGACGCAGGATCGCCGCGGCGTGCTCGTGCACCGCGAGGCGCGTGAGCTGCTGCTCGGCCTCGAACCAGTGCGTGCGCGCCAGCCGCGGCTGCAACGCGAGGACCGCGCCCGGCGCGAGCGTCCGGACGCGTGCGCCCGCGCGCCCGCGCCGCGAGAGCAGCAGGTGCCCCGGCCCGAGGACCTGCGCCTCGAGCCCGCCGCGGCGCGCGAGCGCGAGCAGCCCCCTGCGCGCGCGCGACCGCAGGCCGGCCACCGGCTCAGCGCCCCCGCCCGCCACGCAGGCGGATCGTGTCGAGCAGCTCGAGCTCGCGGCCGCGCCGCGGGAGCTCGACGCGCACGCGGTACGTGCCGTCGGGCGCCGGCGCTCCGGCGTCGGTCCGCCCCGCCCAGCGCGCGCGCAGCTCGCGCCCGCGGCGCTTCGGGCGCCCGCGGACGAGGTGACGGACCGCCCGTCCGTGCGCGTCGAGGATCGTGAGCGAGACGCGGTCGCGCCGGCCCGGGGTCAGCCGGATCGCGGCGCGGTCGTGGACGCCGTCGCCGTTGGGCGTGAAGACCGGCGTGACCGCGACGTCGCGCACGAGCGCCGGGGCGTCCTTCGCGCGCTGGACGAGGACCGCGGCGACGACGGTCGCGAGCGCGAGCGCCCCGAGCACGAGCGCGGCCGGCCGGCTCATTCCCGCGTCGCCTCGCGACAATCCCGCAGGCGATACACGGTCACGGCCGGCCCGGGCCGCGCGTAGGCGCGGGGCAGGTAGAGGTGCGTCGAGAAGTCGAAGTCGAAGGGCACGGGCTTGGCCCCCGGCCGGTACGGCGAGGCGCGGAAGACGACGCGGCCCTCGCGCCGAAGCGCGCGGTAGTACGCGAGCACCGCGCGCCGGCCGGTCGAGCGCGCGCGGTCGCTCACGGGGCTCATCGTCACGACCGTGCACGCCCCCGCGCGCCGGTAGCGCTCGATCCGGGTCGGCGAGAGGTCGAGGATGAAGCGCGTCACGCTCCCCCAGCGCAGCGTCCGGCTCTTGGGGGGCGGCCCGAACACGGCATCCAGCTCGGGCGGCACCCAGCGCCCCGGCACGTCGGGCTCGACGACGAAGCGCCCGCCCGCCGGCAGCGTCCGCACGAGGTGATCGCGCGCGAGCTGGCGCGTGTCGGCGCGGCCGAGCACCTTCGCTACGTGGACGTTCTGGACGAAGGGCTGGACGAGCATCCCCGCCGTCAGCGCCACGAGGACGCCCGCCCGCGCGGCCGGTCGTTCGGCGACCGCCGCCGCGACGCGCGCGACGGCGACGCCGGCGAGCAGCGCCAGCACGGGATAGGTCGGCAGCAGCCAGCGCGCGAAGTACCGCTCGCCCGTGCACAGGTAGACGAAGAGCACGACCGGAAAGAGGACGAGGAGCGCCGCGCGCAGCGGTCGCCGCCGCGCCTCGAGCACGGCCCCGAGCGCGGCCGCGACCGCCGCGCCCCATCCCAGTCCCCAGGTCAGGCTGCGCAGGTAGAAGCCGACCTGGCCCTCCGGCGCCTGCCCGACCTTCGGGATGTCCGCGTTCCGGGCCTGGACCTTGATCTGGTAGAGCGCCCTGTGGAGGTCGACGACGAAGTACGGCGTCGTCACCAGGAAAGCGGCGACGGCGACGGCGACCGCGAGCGCCGCCGACACGAGCGCGGCGCGCCCCCCGGCGCGCGCGCGCAGCCCCGCGGCGACGGCGAGCGGCACGACGAGCGCGCCCGCGGTGTACTTGAAGCCGCAGGCCAGCCCGATCGCCGCGCCCGCGATCACGAACCAGCGCCGCCGCCCGTCCTCGGCGACGAGGACGATGGCGAGGACCGCGACCGCGACGGGCGCGAAGACCCCGACGTCGGTCAGCGCGTAGCGCGAGTAGGCGACCGGCAGGAACGCGAACGACAGCGCCGCGGCGGCCACGAGCCCCACGCCCGCGCCCCAGAGCCGGCGGCCGACCGCGAAGACCGCGACGACCCCGAGCATGCAGAGCAGCACGGCTACGCAGCGCGCGGTGATCCAGATCGCCGTCGGGTCGGTGCGCCAGCGCGCGAGCACCTCGGTCCCCGAGCCGAAGGGCCGGAAGGCGAGGAAGCGCAGCCGCTCGGCGACGTAGACGAGCTCGGTGAAGCCCGACGGGTTCTGGAAGTAGCGCGGATCGAGGTCGCCGTGGGCGAGCATGGCGATCGCGCGCTTGGTGAAGTGGAAGGTCTCGTCGGCGTGGTAGGTGAACGGCAGCCCGTGGCCGATGTTCACCAGCCGCAGCGCCAGGCCCCCGACGAGGACGACGGCGAGCCCGACGAACGCCGGCCAGTCGGCGGGCGCCCGCCGCCGCGCGGGCACCGCGGCGGGCGCCGCCGGCGCGCGCTCAGCCGGCGCTGCGGCGGGGGCGGAGGGCATACAGGCTCTTCTTGCCCGTCAGGTAGATCGTGCGGGTGTCGGAGACCACGGGGTTGTAGGCGCCGTCGGGAATGCGGACCCGCACGCGGCCCGTGCGGGCGTCGAGCCCGAGCGTGCTGCGCTTGCGGATGTTGGAGAAGTACACGATGCCGCCGAGCAGGGTCGACGCGCCGGAGATCGCGCCACCGTCGGCGTAGCTCCAGCGCACGTTGCCCGAGCGGGCGTCGAGCGCGTAGAAGGTGCCGTCGTAGGAGCCGACGTAGACGCTCGGCCTGCCCTTCGGCGGCTGGCCGACGGCGGCCGAGGCGTACACGTACCCGGACGTCTTGTGGCGCCAGGCCAGCGTGCCGGAGTCCAGCGCGAACGAGTAGACGAAGCCGTCGGTGTTGCCGAGATAGACGCGCCCGAACGCGAGCGCCGCGGTCGCGTAGAACTGCCCCGACGCGAAGCCGAACCGCGCGCCCTGCGTCGTCGCGCGCCACACGAGGCGGCCCGTCGACGGGCGCACCGCGTACAGGCGGCCCGCGTAGTCGCCGAAGACCAGCTTGTGATCGCCGAGCGCGACGCCGCCCTTCACCGCGCCGGCCGCCTGGAAGCGCCAGCTCGCGCGCCCGCCCCCGGTGCGCA
>DATNGY010000502.1:0-20968 GCA_035605735.1 Solirubrobacteraceae bacterium | reverse complement strand
CAAGCTGCGCGGCACCTTCACCGGCGTCGCCGTGAAGGCCCCGGGCTTCGGCGACCGCCGCAAGCGCATGCTCGAGGACATCGCGATCCTCACCGGCGGCGAGGTCATCACCGAGGAGATGGGCCTCAAGCTCGAGAACACCCAGCTCTCGCAGCTCGGGCGCGCGCGCCGCGTCGTCGTCGCCAAGGACACGACGACGATCGTCGACGGCGCCGGCGAGACCGACGCGATCAAGGGCCGCATCAACCAGATCAAGACGGAGATCGAGAACACCGACTCCGACTTCGACCGCGAGAAGCTCCAGGAGCGCCTCGCGAAGCTCTCGGGCGGCGTCGCCGTCGTGAAGGTCGGCGCGGCCACCGAGACCGAGATGAAGGAGAAGAAGCACCGCGTCGAGGACGCCCTGCAGGCGACCCGCGCGGCGCTCGAGGAGGGCATCGTGCCGGGCGGCGGCGTGACGCTGCTGCGCGCGGCCGAGACCATCTCCGCCGACGTCCTCGAGGACGACGAGCGGACCGGCGCGCTCATCATCCGGCGCGCGCTCGAGGAGCCGCTGCGTCAGATCGCCGAGAACTCGGGCCTCGAGGGCTCGGTCGTCGTCAACGACGTCCGCAAGGCCAAGAAGGGCGAGGGCCTCAACGCGGCCACCGGCAAGATCGAGGATCTCGTCGCCGCGGGCGTCATCGACCCCGCGATGGTGACGCGCTCGGCGCTGCAGAACGCGGCCTCGATCGCCAAGAACATCCTCACCACCGAGGCCATCGTCGCCGAGATCCCCGAGAAGGACGGCGCGGGCGCCGGCGGCGGCATGCCTGACATGGGCGGCATGATGTAGGCAGCTCCGTTCGGAGCAGCCGTTCTCGACGAGGGCCCGGCGCTTGCGCCGGGCCCTCGCGCGTTGCGGGGGGCGCCGGCGGAGAAGGACAAAAAAGCGAGTCCTGGCCCGCGAATCCTGACCGGGTCCATCGTGCCGGCCGACCGTCAGACTGCTCCCGGTGTCAGACACCCCTCCACTGGACGTGCGCGGCCTCGTGCGCCGGTACGGACGGCTCGTGGGCCTGGACGGTCTCGATCTCGAGCTGCAGGCGGGCGAGTGCGTTGCCTTGCTCGGCGCCAACGGCAGCGGCAAGTCGACCGCGGTGCGCACGATCGCCGGCCTGCTGGAGCCCAGCGAGGGATCGGTGCGCGTCGGCGGCCACGATCCGCACGTCGAGCCCGAGGCAGAGGCGGCGCGGGCCGCGCTCGCGCTCGTCCCCGACGCGCCCGTGCTCTACGACGACCTCACGGTCCGCCAGCACCTCGAGCTCGTCGCGCTCGCCCACGGCGTCGTCGACGACGGCGTCGAGGGCCGGATCGAGCAGTTGCTGGAGCGCCTGGGCCTGACCGCGCGCGCGGAGTTCCTGCCCGCCGAGCTGTCGCGCGGGATGCGGCAGAAGACGGCCCTCGCCTGCGCGCTCGTGCGGCCGGCGCGGCTCCTCGTGCTCGATGAGCCGGTCGTGGGTCTCGATCCACCTTCCCAAGCGCTCCTGGCCGAGCTGCTGCTCGAGGCCAAGGCGCGGGGGATCGCGGTGCTGCTGACGACCCATCAGGTGCGCTTCGCCGACGGCGTGGCCGACCGGGCGGTACTCCTCGGCGACGGCAGGGTGCTCGATCGCGGGCGCTGGGGCGACGTCAGGGCGCGCGCGGCGCGGCGCGGCTGGGTGCCCGAGGGTGAGTAGCCGCGCAGGACCGGTCCCGACCGTCGTCATCCCGGCCCCCGGCGGCGGCCGGACGCGAGTGGGCACGATACGGGCGTGGTGGCGTGCGGTTCATCCGCCGCCGAGCCTGCTCAAGCGCCTGGAGCCGGTCTACTACGTCGTCATCGCCCTGGCCATCGGCGGACCGTTCGTCTACGGCACCGCCAGCACGGCGCTCGCCGAGGTCGCAACGCCGCGCGCAGTCGCGATCTGGGGTCCGTCGGTCGCCCTGCTGGGGCTGCTGGCGCTTGCGCGCTGGGGCGCCGTCCAGGGGCCCGTGGTGTTCTCGGTCGCGGACGTCGCCCATCTGCTCGGCGCCCCGCTGCGACGGGCGGAGCTGACGCTCGGGCGGCTCGTGCGCAGCTTGCTCACCGCGGCGGGTGGCGCCGCGATCGTCGCCGCGGTGGTGCTGATCGGGATCGCGGGCGACGATCGCGGGGTCGCCGTGCCGCGCGCCGCAGGCTTCATCGTCGGGGTGGGGCTGCTCGGACTCTTGGGCATGGCCGGCGCGTCGCTGGTCGAGGGCTCGCGCCAGTGGGATCGCGGGACCCGCCGGGCGGCCTGGCCGATCTTCGCCGTCGCCGTCGGCCTCGTGGTGCTCGGCGGGTCGGGGGCGACCGGCCGTCACGTCGCCCTGTGGTCGGGGCCCTGGGGCTGGGCCGTGCTGCCGCTCGTGGGATCCTCCGGCGCCTGGCCGGCGGCGCTCGCCCTGCTGCTGGTCGTGACCGGCGGTGCGCTGGCGCTCGCACTGGCGCGCCGCGGCCGGTGCTCGACCGAGCGCCACATGCTGCGCGCGGACGCGCGGGGAGGCGCGGTTGCGGCCATGTACTCCATGAACGCGCGCTATGTCCGCCGGAACCTGACGCGCGTGAGCGTCGGACCGGTCACCACTCGGCGGCCGGGGCTGCGCCCTCCTCGCTCAGCGCGGCTGGCGGTCGCCTGGCGCGACGCGGTCGCCGCGCTGGCCGTGCCGCAGCGCTTGGGCGAGGCCGTGGTGCTCGCGGCCGGCGGCACCCTGGTGTGCCTGCTCAACGGCTCCCACCCGGTGGCCGTAGGGGTCGGAGCGCTCGCGATCTACGCGGGTGCAGCAAGGCTGCTGGAGCCGCTTCGGGCGGAGACCGACAACCCGAGCCGGGTCCGCGTGCTTCTCCGCGCGCCGATGGGGCGCGTCCTGGCCGGCCACGCGCTCGTCCCCGCCCTGGTCGTCCTCGCGGCGTCGCTGGCCGCGGCCGCCGGTTGCGCCGTCGCCGGCGCGCTCCCTCGCCACGGCGCGGCCGCCGCCCTGCTCACGGTCGCGGCGACGCCGTCGATCACGCTGTGCGCCGCGCTCAGCAGCCGTCGCGGCGGGCAACTGCCCCCCAGCGTGATGGCGGTCACCGCCGGCGACACCACGGGCTTGTCGGGCGCGTTGATCGTCGGTTGGATCGTCGCCTGGCCGGCGCTGGCGATCGGGTTCGGCGCGCTCCCGGTGAGCATCATCGTGCGCCACGGGACCGCGGCGCTGTCGCAGCTCATCGCGCTGCTGGTGTGCGCACCCGTCGCCCTGACCACGGCGCTGAGTTGGGCGCGCTTCGCGCCCTAGCGATGCGCCGCCGCTCGCTAAGCGTCCGCGGGCGCGTAGCGGTGGTGCAGCGCGAGCGGGTTGCCGTCGGGGTCGGCGAAGAACGCCTGGTGGCAGACGCCGGAGTCCAGGATGTCGCCGCGGAACTCGACGCCCTTGACCTCGAGCTGGCGCCGGACGGCCTCGACGTCGTCGACCGCGAGCGCGACCATCGTGCTGCTGGGCGCGAACTCGAGGCCGAATGCATCGGACTGCATGACCGCGAGGGTCAGGTTTCCGGCCTGAAACTCCGACGCGGGCATCTTGCCCCAACTCTTGACGAACGGCAGGCCGAGCGTCTCGCCGTAGAACTCGGCCGCCGCCTCGTGATCCCGGGTCTGAAGCGCGACGAAGTCGACGCCGGTGACAAGCGAATCGGGCATGCCGCGCACAATACGACCCGCTCCCCCGGGTCGTGTACCGCGCTCAGAAGGGGACGTTCCCCTTGTCCTTCCACGCCGCGAGCGCGACGAGCTTGTCCTCGGGGACGGTGAGCGGCGCGGAGAGCACGCACGTCCGGCCCTTGCGCTCCCAGGTCACGATCCGCCGCCCGTCCTGCTCGAGGATCCGCAGCGGCACGCCGTTGACCGTGCGCTCGCGCGCGCCCTTGGGCGGATCGAGCCGGTCGCCGGAGACGATCGTGTAGGCGACGCGCGCGCCCTTGGGGTTCTGGTAGTAGACGGTCACGGTCGGGCGGCCCTCCACCTCGCCGTCGCGGACGCCGACGGCCTCCCACGGGAACGCGTCGCCCCAGTACGGGAACGGAACGCCGTCGACGTCGCGCTTGAGCAGCGCCGGGTGGGCCGGGTCGTGCTTGGGCGCGGGCAGCACCGGGCCGCGCGCGGCGAGCTGGGCGGTGGCGACGACGCTCGGCGAGGGGCCGCCGCTCGTCGCCAGCACGACCGCGACGATCGCGGCCGCGAGGACCGCCCCCACCGGCGCGAGCACGCCCAGCCGGCGCCGCCGGCGCCCGGATCGCAGACGCGCGCGATCGGCCTCGATCCGCTCGCGCAGCGCGAGCGGCGCCCGCGTCTCGGCGACGGCGGCCGCGATCAGCGCGCGGCCGCGCTCGGCGAGCTCGTCGTCGCGCGGGTCGGAGGTGGGGTCGATCGAAGACATGGGGGTGCTTTTTAAGGGACGCCCTGGCGGTCCGGTTCCATCCCGCGAGCGACGCGTGCGCGCGCCCGGAACAGCCGCGAGGTGATGGTCGCCTCCTTCGTTCCGAGCAGCTTCGCCGCCTCAGCGTAGGACAACCCGGCCACGTCCACCGCCACGAGGGCGTCGCGGAACTCGTCAGGCAGCGCGGCGATGTGGGCGAAGATCTCCCGCGCCGCGTAAGCCGCGTCGGGCCGGCTGGAGCTGCGCGGGTCGATCGGCTCGAGGTCCTCGGGCATCGGCACGCTCTGCGGGCGGCGCATCGCGCTGCGGTGCCGGGAGACGAACGTGTTGCGCAGGACGCGCAGCAGGTAGCCGAGATCGTCGTCGTTGCGCAGGAAGCGCGGCTTGGCCAGGACGCGGGCGAACGTGTCCTGCACGAGGTCCTCGGCGTCCTCGCGCCGTCCGCACAGGGCCCAGGCCGCGCGGAACAGTCGGTCGACGTGATCGCCGAGCGCCTGGGGGTCGAGCGGGCGCGCGTCGTCGGAGCGCACGAGGGCCTCAGACTACTCGTCGGCCTGGTTCGCCTACTCGCCGCGCTCGGCGCGCCGCAGGCCGGTCAACGCGAAAACGCCGAGCGCCGCCACAAGGGCGAGCCCGGCCAGGTACGCGAGCGCCACGGTCTCGGGCGTCCCGGCCAGGAAGCCGCGCGTGGCCTCGAGCAGCGCGGTAGCCGGGTTGTACGACGCCACCGTGTTGATCCAACCGGTGAGCAGGTGGAGGGGCACGAAGACGGGCGCGAGGAAGAGGATCAGGAAGACCGGGATCTGCATCGCCGGTCCCGCCTGCAGCGACTTGAACCGCATCGACATCCCGGTCCCCCAGAGAGTCGCGCTCACGTTGAACAGCAGCGCGAGGCCAACGAGCCCGACGAGGTCGACCGCGCCGCCGTCGACCTCCATGCCGGCCGCGAGCGCCGCGACCGTGACGACGACGCCCACGACGAGGAAGCGGACCATCGCGGCCGCGACGTAGCCGGCGACGATCCCGGTGCGCTGCGGCGCCGCGAGCAGCAGGCGCCGGGCGAAGCCCGACTCCCAGTCGGCCGCGACCGCGAAGCCGGTGAAGACGCCGCCGAAGGCCGCCGACTGCAGGAAGACGAACGCGAACTGGAACGTGGTGTAACCCGGCGGGTAGTCGAAACCGGGGACGTTGCCGACGCTCGAGAGCCCGCCCGCGAAGGCGATCAGGAAGATCATCGGGAACACGAGGGCGGGCACGAACAGCGCCGGGTTCTTGAACGCGTGGATGAGGTTGCGCCGCAGCACGGCGCCGGCGACGTGGCCGAACGCGCTCACGTGCGCTCCATCCGCGTGGCGAGCGCGCGGTTCGCCGCCCAGAACGAGAGCACGAGCACGGCCGTCGCGACCGCCAGCCCGCGTGCCAGCGCGGTGACGTCCCAGCCGGTGATGATGAGCGAGCGCAGGCCCTCGATCAGGTACGAGATCGGGTTCCAGGTCGCGACCGTCCGGAACCAGCCGACGTCGATGAGGTTGCGCGGCAGGTTCATCGACGACAGGAAGAAGAAGACGAAGATCAGCGGGAACGCCCCCTGGACGGCCTCCGGCGAGCCCGTCCGCGCCCCGAGAACCGCGCCGACGCCGGAGAAGGCGACCGCGGCGAACACCGCGTAGAGCACGAGCACGACCGTGCCCAGGACGCCCGCGTGGATCGTCACGCCGGCGGCGAGCCCGACGACCAGGTAGGTCAGCGCGCCGAGCAGCGCGACGGCGGTCGCGCCCGCGAGCTGACCGAAGAGGATCGAGGTGCGCCCGAGCGGGGTCAGCTGCAGGCGGTTGAGGAAGCCGCTCTCGACGTCGGTGGCCAGCTCCGTGCCCGCCGTGATCGCGGCGAAGATCGCGCCCTGGATGAAGGGCACGGTGATCGCGAACTCGAGGTAGGAGTCCGTCGGGAACCCCGGGATCTTCGTCGCCGAGTTCAGCCCGCTCGAGTTGATGGCCACGAGGAAGAGCGGGAAGACGATCGTGGGCACGATCAGCGCGGGCTGGCGGAGCGTCCGCTTCAGCGAGCGCCGAGCCACGAGGCCGACCTGTTGCGCGGTGGACGTCACGCGGCGACCGGCTCGGGGTCGCGGTCGGCGTCCTCGGCGCCTTCGCGCTCGCCAGCGCCCTCGAGCGAGCGGCCGGTCTTGGCCAGGAAGACGTCGTCGAGCGACGGCGTGTGCAGTTGCAGGTGCGCGAGCCTGACCCCGGCGTCGTCGAGCGCGCGAACGATCTCGGGGAGCTGCTCCGCGCCATCGCGCAGCCGCACGGCGGCGCCCTTCGTCGAGTGCGCCGCCGGCTCGCCGAAGCGCGCGAGCGCCTCCGCCGCGCGTCCGCACTCGTCGGGATTCGCGGGCACGGCCTCGACGCTGTTGCCGCCGATCTCGCGCTTGAGCTCGTCGGGCGTGCCCTCGGCCACGAGGTGGCCGCGATCGATGATCCCGACGCGGCCGGCCAGGACGTCGGCCTCCTCGAGGTACTGGGTCGTGAGGAAGACCGTCACGCCGTCCTCGCGGGCGAGGCGCCCGACCTCGTCCCACAGCGCGCTGCGGCTCTGCGGGTCCAGCCCAGTGGTCGGCTCGTCGAGGAAGAGGATCGCCGGCTCGTGGACGAGCGCGAGCGCGAGGTCGAGGCGGCGCTTCATGCCGCCCGAGTAGCCGCCGACCTTGCGGTCGGCCGCCTCCGTCAGCCCGACGCGCTCGAGCAGCGCGGCGCCGCGGCGCGCGCGCTCGGCCTTCGAGAGGCCGTGCAGGCCGGCCTGGAGGTCCATGTGCTCGCGACCGGTGAGGAACGCGTCGAGCGCGGCCTCCTGGAGCGCGGCGCCGATGCGACGGCGGACCTCTGCCCCCTGGTGGGCGACGTCGAAGCCGCCGACGCGCGCCCGGCCCGCCGTCGGCGGCAGGAGCGTCGTGAGGACGTGCGTGGTCGTGGACTTGCCGGCCCCGTTGGGGCCGAGGAAGCCATAGATCTCGCCGGGCGCGACCTCGAGGTCGATGCCGTCGACCGCGCGGATGCCGCCCTTGTATTCCCGTACGAGCCCCTCGACGACGATCCCGTTGTCCATCCGTCCACGGAAGCATGGACGTTTTATCTTGTCAACGGTTTACCCGCATAAGTAAGATTGGCGCCATGGCCGCGGCCGCCGCTCCGGCGCACGCGTCTCCCGCCGCCGAGGCGTGGGACCTGATGGCCGCGCTCATGCAGCGCTACGGCAAGGCGCGCTTCATGGCCGCCATCGCCGAGCTCGGGCTCTCGCCGCCCCAGGCGATGGCGCTCCGGATGCTGCGCCCGGAGCACCCGGTTCCGATGAGCGAGCTCGCCGGCGCGCTCGGCTGCGACAACTCGAACGTCACCGGGATCGTCGACCGCCTCGAGGACCGCGGGCTCGTCGAGCGCCGCAGCGCGCCGCACGACCGCCGCGTGAAGATGCTCGTCGTCACCGCCCGCGGCGCCGAGGTTCGTCGCCGGCTCGCCGAGCGCCTCGCGGCCGCGCCCGAGCCGCTCGCGCGCCTGGGCGAGGACGATCAGCGCGCGCTGCGCGACATCCTGCGCCGCGCGCTCGAGCTCGCCGGCGAGCGCTAGATGGTTGATTCCGCGGCCCCGCGCACACGGGGCCGCGGAATGTCGGGCTCGGCGAGCTCGGTGGCGAAGGCGACGATGCCCTCCAGGCCGGACTGGGCTGCGGTCACTTGGTCTCCGATCGTCGGGAAGCGTTGCTGCTCGCCCGCGCGCGATGGCGGCGAGCCTTGGCGCGGTTTCCGCAGCCGTCCATCGCGCACCAGCGCCGGGCGCCGGCGGGCGAGCGGTCGTAGAACCGGGCGCTGCAGGTCTCCGCGGCGCAGATCCGGATGCGCGCGGCCTGCGCCGGCGTCGCGAGCATGGTCGCCGCGTCGAGCGCGATCGCCGCGAGCGCGGCGCGGACCGGATCCCGCGGGCCGCGCTCTCCGAGGACCGGACGGCCCTCGCCGCCGAGCGTCAGCATCGGGGCGGGCTCGGCGGTCAGCCGAGCGTCGATCGTCGCAACCGCGGCGCCCGGCGCGGGCCGGCCGTCGACGGCGGCGACGAGGCAGGCGTCGATCGCCTCGCGCAGGGCGCGCGCGTCGCCGAGCGCGGCGGCCGGCACGCGGGCGAGCGGCGCCTCCAGGAGGCCGGCGCGAGCCAGCCAGCGGCCGAGGTCGCGCGGCGTGACGAGCGTCTCCACCCGGCGGGCCCACCGCTCGCGCAGGGTGTTGACGAGGTCGACCGACGGCCGGCCGCCGAGGAAGTACCACCAGGGCTCGCCGCTTCGCAGCGGCAGGGCCAGGTCCGCTGGTAGATCACGTGCCATAACCGCATATTACCCACTCAAGTGGTTACGTGGTCCGGGTCGGGGGCGGCGCCGGGTGTCCGACGGGTAGCCTCGCCCGCCATGGCCGACCTCCTGACCCGTCCCGCCGGCGAGCTCGCGGCGCTCGTCCGCTCGGGCGAGCTCGGCGCCCGCGAGCTGGTCCAGGCCGCACTCGAGCGCATCGAGGCGCTCGACCCCGAGCTCAACGCGTTCGTCGACGTGCTCGCCGAGGACGCGCTGGCGACCGCGGACGCGATCGCGCCCGGAGACGCACGGCCCTTCGCCGGCGTCCCGATCGCGATCAAGAACAACCGCCCGGTCGAGGGCGTCCGCCTGACGTACGGCGCGGACTTCATGGGCGACTGGCGCCCGCCGTACGACCACAACGTGGTGCGCCGCCTCAAGGGCGCGGGCTTCGTGATCGTCGGGACCACGACAACGCCGGAGTGGGGGATCCTGCCCTGGACGAACACGAAGCGCTTCGGCGCGACCCGCAACCCGTGGGATCCCGACCGCACGAGCGGCGGCTCCTCCGGCGGCTCGGCCGCGGCGGTGGCCGCGGGCATGGTCCCGCTCGCCCACGGCAACGACGGCGGCGGCTCGACGCGCATCCCGGCCGCGTGCTGCGGGCTCGTCGGCCTCAAGCCCCAGCGCGGGCGCATCTCCCACGCGCCCGAGCTCGGCGAGAGCTTCCTCGTCGCCGACGGCGTGCTCACTCGGACCGTGGCCGAGACCGCCGCGCTCCTCGACGTCCTCGCCGGGCCCGAGCTCGGTGACACGTCGTGGGCGCCGCCGCCGACCGAGCCCTTCGCGCGCGCCGCGCAGCGCGAGCCCGAGGCGCTGCGGATCGCGTTCACGCTGCGGCCCCCGATCGCGACCCCGGTCGACGCAGGGCACGCCGACGCGCTGCGCGAGGCCGTCGCGCTGCTCGAGTCCCTCGGCCACCGCGTCGAGGAGGCCGATCCGCCCTGGACCGAGGGCGGGGTGCTCGAGACCTTCACCGCGCTCTTCGCGCCGCTGGTCATGCTCCAGGTCACGCAGGCGCGGATGATCCAGGGCCGCGAGCCCTCCTCGACCGAGCTCGAGCCCGTCTCGTGGGCGCTGTGGCAGCTCGTCGGGAACCTCTCGGCGCTCGACGCGCAGCTCGCCGCGGTCCGCGCCCAGGGCCTCGCGCGCGGGCTCGCGAGGTGGATGGCTCCCTTCGACGCCGTCCTCACGCCCTCGCTGGCCGAGCCGCCGCTGCTGCTCGACACGATCGACTGGCGCACCGAGGACCCGATGGGGCTCTTCGCGCGCTCGGGGCGCTTCACGCCGTTCACGGCGATCGCGAACGTCACCGGTCAGCCGGCGATCTCGCTGCCGCTCTTCGAGCGCAGCGGCCTGCCGGTGGGCGTGCAGCTCCTGGGTCGACCGGCCGAGGAGGGCGCGCTCCTCGCCCTCGCGGCCCAGCTCGAGGCGGCGCGGCCGTGGTCGGACCGACGGGCGCCCGAGCCGCAGCGCCTGTCATCATCCTGAGCCCCCCATGGCCTACGTCATCGCGGAGCCCTGCATCGGCACGAAGGACAACTCGTGCGTCGAGGTATGTCCGGTCGACTGCATCCATCCCACGCCGGACGAGCCCGACTACGACAAGGTCGAGATGCTCTACATCGACCCCGAGGAGTGCATCGACTGCGACGCGTGCGTGGAGGCCTGCCCCGTGGACGCGTGCTTCGCCGAGGACCAGCTGCCCGACGAGTGGCAGCACTACTCGCAGATCAACATCGAGTACTACGCGAGCCGGTAGCGCCCGCGGGGCGCAGCCCTGAGCTAACCCGCCATCGGCAGGCTCATCCCCGAGGGCGCCGGGCGCTCGGCACCGGCCGCGGCCACCGGCTGCAGGATCGGCAGCTCGGCCGGGAAGAGCGCGACGAGGCCGCGCGCGACCTGGCGCAGGGCCTGCGCTGCCGGGTCGTCGGGGTCGACGGCCACGAGCGGCTCGCCCGCGTCGCTCTGCGCGCGCAGCGGCATCGTCAGCGGCACCTTGCCGAGCAGCGGCACGTCGATCTCGTCGGCGAGCGCCTGCCCGCCGCCCTCGCCGAAGAGCGCGAACCGCTCGCCCGATGGGGTCACGAAGCCCGCCATGTTCTCGACGACGCCCGCGATCTCGAGGTTGACCTTGTGGGCCATCTCGGCCGCGCGGCGCGCGACCTTCTGCGCCGTCGGCTGCGGCGTGGTGACGATCAGGAACTGCGCCTGCGGCAAGAGCTGCGCCAGCGTCATCGAGACGTCGCCCGTCCCGGGAGGGAGGTCGACGAGCAGGAAGTCGAGCTGCCCCCAGTCGACGTCCTCGAGGAACTGCGTCAGCGCCTTGTGGAGCATCGGCCCGCGCCAGACGACCGCCGAGTCCTCCTCGACGAAGAAGCCGATCGACATGACCTTCACGCCGCCGGGACCCTCGAGCGGGATGATCTTGCGCTCGGCGGAGACCGGCGGGCGCCCGGCGACGCCGAACATGCGCCGGATCGAGTAGCCCCACACGTCCGCGTCGAGGACGCCCACGCGCTTGCCGTCGGCCACGAGCGCGGCCGCGAGGTTGGCGGTCACCGTCGACTTGCCCACGCCGCCCTTGCCCGAGCCGACGCAGATGACGTTCGAGACCTGCGCGAGGGCGCCCTCGGGCAGGCCGCCGGCCCGCCCGAGCTTGCGCTGGAGCTGGCCCTTCTCGCTGTCGGAGAGAACGTCGAAGCCGACCTCGACGCGCTTGACGCCGTCGAGCGCGCCGACGGCCGAGCGGACGGCCGTCTCGAAGTGCGAGCGGATCGGGCAGCCCGGGGTGGTGAGCGAGACGGTGACGGCAACGGCGCCGTCGGCGACGTCGATCGAGCGCACCATCTCGAGCTCGACGATCGAGCGGCGCAGCTCGGGATCGATGACGGACTCGAGCGCCTTCAGGATCTCGTCGCGCGAGGGCATGGCGCCAGTGTAGAAAAGACGAACGGGCGGCCCGAGGGCGGCCCTCATGGATTGGGCCGCCCGAGGGCGGCCCAATCCGGGAGGAGAGGTACTGCAGCTGCCGGCGGGATATGAGGCCGGCAGGTCTACGCGCCGGGCTCTCCCCGGTCCCGGACGCGGCGAAGCGCGGGTCCTAGAGGACGGCGCCCGCCCGCTCGGTGAGCTTGGCGGCGAGCGTCGTCCCGGCGGTGACGCCGCTCTGGACGAGGTTCTGCGCGCGCGACCCGGCCAGGTCGGCCTGGGCGGCGACGTCCTTGCGCGCCGTATCGGCCTGCCGGGTGACGTCGTCGAGCTCGCGCTCGACCTTGGTGCGGTTGACGCGCACCAGGCGCTCGACCTCGGTCCCGCGCCGACGCAGCTCGCGCTCGACGCGGGTGCGGGCCTTGCGGGCCTCGCGCTCGAGCTTCGTGCGCTCGCTGCGGCCGCGGCGCTCGAAGCGCTTGAGGTCGGCCTCCAGACGCTTTCGCTGGGCGGCGAGCTCGCGCTCGGCCTTCGTGCGCGAGCCGTAGCGATCGACGATCCCGTCGACCGCGGCGGTCAGGCCGTCGCGGGCGGCGAAGGCCGCGCCGACGGGCACGAGCACGGCGCGCTCGGCGCTCTCCTGGACGCGCTCGACCGGTGTCTTGGCGAGCTCGCGCCGGGTCTCGGCGGCCTTGCGCGCGGCGGCGGTGCGCTTCGCGGCGGTCGCGGTGCGGCGACGAGCGCGCGTCGCGGCGGCCTTCTTCGCGGCCGTCGAACGATTGGTGGCGGCGGCCTTGCGGGTGGCCTGCCGTTGGGTCTTGGTGGTGGGGGTGGCGTTGGGCATGGTCTTCCTCTTGTCGGGCAACGGTAAGGAGCTTAGTTCTAAGTGCGAGTCTACTACTCGAACGGGTGTTTGTACACCCGGCTGGCCTCGCCGTTACGCGAACGGGTGTTCGGCTGTGCGTGCTGTGTACGCGCGGCTACGCCGCGGGCGGCACGGCGCGCAGCTCGGTCCGTCGCACCCACGCGGCCGGGTCGTCGAGCTCGGCGAGCGTCGGCAGGCGGCCCGGGTCGCTCCACGCGCGGTTGAGCCCGTCGATGCCCCAGTCGCGCACGACGGCGTCGCAGAAGCGCTTGCCGACCTCGTACTGGCGCAGCTTCAGATCGAGGCCGAGGAGGCGCTCGAGCAGCTTCACGAGCGGCGACTTCTCGCGCCGGCGACGGTTCAGCGCCTCGCGCAGCTTCGGCAGCTCGGGCAGCGACGCGGCGCCCGCGGCATCCATGACGTGCTCGGCGTGCCCCTCGACGAGGGCCATGATCGCCTGCAGGCGGTCGATCAGCGCCTTGCGCTCCGGTCCCGCCATCGCGGTCACCAGGCCGCCCTCCCGTACGCCGTCCCAGAGTGAGCGCAGGTCCTGGCTCGAGGGCAGCCTGAGCAGCGTCGCGGGGTCGACCTGGAGCTTCACGCTCGAGAGCAGCTCGTCGAGCAGCCCGGCGAGGTGCGGGCGCAGCCATGGGATGCCGCCGAACTGGACGGCGTGCGTGACCTCGTGGAACGTCACCCACTCGAGCAGCTGCTCGACGTCGACGTCCATGGTCTCCGCCGCCTTGCGCACGTTAGGCGCGACGAGCAGCAGCCGCGTCGGCGCGCTCGGGTCCAGCAGGCGCAGCTCGAGCTGGCCGAGCACGTTGCGGCCCATGAAGCCGACGATCCCGCCGATCTCGGCCGCGAGCAGCAGGCCGCCGGCCGAGCGCAGCGGGCCCGCCAGCGGCCCGCCACCCGCGCCGATCCGGTCGACGACCGGATCGAGCGTCGCGCGCATCGTCGCGAGGTTGGCCTGCGTCCAGGCCGCGCGGTCGACCGCCTCCGCCGGCGGCAGCGCGCCCGCGGGCGCCAGCCGCGCGTAGGCGGTCACGCCCTCCTGCGCCCGGCGAGCGACCGCGTCGAGGTCGCCCGGAAGCTCGGCCCCGCCGTCCTCGCCGGCGGCGAGACCGGCCACGCGCTCGGCCAGTTCCCAATCGATCATGTGCTCGGAAGGGTCGCAAGCTCGTCGAGGGCGCGCGCCGTCCGCGCGGCGACGACCGGCGAGCGGGGGACGAGATCGAGCGGCGCGCCGAGCGGGTCGCCTGTGCCCGTGCCGTCAGGCACATGGGTGGCGCCCTCGGTGAACGCGACGAGGCCACCGCTCTCGCGTACGACGAGCTGGGCGGCCGCGGCGTCGACCGCGCGGCAGCGCCACAGCGTCGCCATCCCGTCCACGCGGGTCGCGGCGACCTGGCACAGCGAGATCGCGATCGAGCCGATCACGCGCACCCGCCCGGTGACCTCGACCAGCGCGTCGCTCGCGGCCGCGAACCAGCGCGGGTCGGCGGACTCGACGGCGACGAGCTCGAGGCGGCCGTCGGGGCGGCGGCGCTCGGGCGGCGGCTCCGGAAGCGGCTCGCCGTCGAGGAACGCGCCGCCGCCGCGAACCGCATGCCACTCCTCCTCCGGGCCGAGGTCGAGGACGTACCCGAAGACGACGTCGGCCATCGTCGCCCCGTCGGCCACGGCGATCGAGAGGGCGTGGTGGGGAAGCCCGCGCTTGGCGTTCGTCGACCCGTCGATGGGGTCGACGACGACCAGCGGGGGCGCCCCGCCCGACCCGAAGTCGACGATCCCGCGCTCCTCGGAGATCGCGGTGAAGCTCGCGCCCTCGCGGTGCAGCGCCTCGAGCTCGGCGAAGACCGCGTCCTCGGCCGCGGCGTCGATGACGAGCGTGCGGTCGCCGCCCTCGCCGCGCCTGCCGGTCTCGATCGTCCGCTCGCGGCTCGACGGGTGCTCGACGAGCACGCGGCGCAGCCCGTCTCCGGCCCGCCTGGACAGGCCGAGCCAGTCGTAGCGCAGCAGCTCGGCCGAGGCCTCGGGGGCAGCAGGCATGCGCGACATACTCTAGGGACGTGCCCGATCCCCCCGACGGCCTGACGCCGGCCCAGCGCGAGGTGGTCACCCACCGCGGCGGCCCGGTCCTCGTCGTCGGCGCCGCGGGCACCGGCAAGACGGCCGCGCTGCGCGCGCGCCACGTGTGGCTGGCGGGTCCCGGCGGCCTGGAGCCCGAGCACGTCGTCGCCGTGACCGCGACGGAGGCGGCGGCCGACGCGCTGCGCGCGGGGGTCGAGGACGCGCTCGACCGCGGCTTCGAAGAGCTCGCGGTCGGCACGATCCACGACGTCGCCGCGCGACTGCTCCACGACGAGGCGCTCGAGGCCGGCCTCGACCCGTTCACCGTGCCGGTCACGGCCGCCGACCGCCTCGCGATGCTGCTCGAGCACGTCGACGAGCTCACGCTTCGCGCCCACGACCTCGGCGGCCGCCCGGCGGCGCTGCTCGGCGCCGTGATCGCCCGCATCGACGAGCTCAAGGCCGCGTCGGTCACGGCCGCCGAGTACGGCCGCTGGGCCGCGACCCTGCCCGCCGACGGCGCGCACGGCGAGCGCGAGCGCGAGTTCGCCGCCCTCTATCAGACGCACGACCGGATGCTCGCCGAGCGCGGCGCCGTCGACGCGGGCGACCTCGTCTTGCGCGCCGCGGCGCTGCTCGCCGAGCGCCCGCACGTTCGCGCCCGCGTGGCCGCCCGCTGGCGTCACGCGCTCGTCGACGACGCCCAGGACCTCGACCACGCCCACCTCCGCCTCGTCACGCTGCTCGCGCGCGAGCACGGAGGCCTGACCGCCGCGTTCGACGACGACTGTTCCGTGCGCCGCATGCGCGGCGCCGCCGCCAAGAACGCGCGCGACCTCGCGCACGCGCTCCCCGAGGCGCGCACGCTGCGCCTCGAGCGCTCCCAGCGCTGTCCCGCGGCGATCGCCGACGCCGCGCAGGCGGTCGTCTCGCCGCTCGGCGACCGCATGCCCAAGCGCCTCGACGCCGCGCGCGGCGGGCGCGTGCGCTTCTGGCGCTGCGCGAGCGAGCGCGCGCAGGCCCAGGGCGCCGCCGCCGAGATCGAGCGCCTCGTCCGCGGCGGCGTCGCCCCCGAGGCGATCGCGGTGCTCGTGCGCTCGGTCCACGACGAGGGCCAGGCGGTCGCCGTCGCGCTCGAGGAGCGCGCCGTCCCCTACCGCCTGGCCGGGGCGACCGCGTTCTTCCAGCGTGCCGAGGTCAAGGACGTGCTCGCCTGGCTGCGGCTGCTCGTCGACCCGGGCGACGCCGGCGCCGTCGTGCGGGCGCTCGCCCGCCCGCCCGTCGAGCTGCGCGCGCTCGACCTCGCGCGCTGCGTGCAGATCGCCCGGCGCCGGCGCCTGGACATGGTGAGCGCGCTCGTCGCCGCCACCGAGTCGCCGCAGCTCCCGCCCGAGGCGCGCGAGCGCATCCTCGGCTTCCTCAAGCTCCACCGCCAGGTCGCCGCCGCGCTCGACACGACGCGCCCGGACCTCTTCGTGCACCGCCTCGTCGACCGCCTCGGGCTGCGCCGCCAGCAGCTCTTCGCCGCCCAGGCCGACGTCGTCGAGCGCCTGCTCTCGCTCGCCCAGCTCGGCGAGCTCGCCGCCGCGTACGTGCGCCGGGCGCCCCAGGCCACGCCGCGCGAGTTCGCGCGCTACGCGAGCGCGCTCGCCGACGCCGGCCTACGCGATACCCATGTGCCTCGCGGCACGGGCACGGGTGACGACGCCGCCCCGCGCGCCCACCGCGCCGTCGCCGTCATGAGCCTGCACGCGGCGCAGGGCTCGGAGTTCGCGCACGTCTTCGTCCTCGGCCTCCACGCCGCCCGCATGCCCGGGGCGCGCCGACGGATCGTCGAGCCGATTTCCGACGCGCTCCTGCACGAGGCGCTCCCCCCCGACACGCGCGCCGCGCACGCCGCCGCGATGCGCCGGCTCCTGCACGTCGCGATGACCCGCGCGCGCGAGGGCCTGGTCCTCGCCTACGCGGCGCGCACGGACCGCGGCGCGGCGCAGCCGCCGTCGGCCTTCGCCGAGGAGGCGCGCGCGGCGCTCGGGGCGTCGTGGGAGGAGCGCGGCGAGGAGCTCTTCGGTCCCGACGAGGCGCTGCACGCGACGTTCACGGTCCTGCGCGACGAGCTCCTGGCCGGCCTCCCGCGCATCGGCGGGCGCCTCGGCGAGCTGCGCATGGACACCGACCTCGACGTCGCGCACGGCGTCGTGCGCTACCTCGAGCTCGTCAAGCTGGCGGCGCTGCTGCAGCGCCCCGAGGGCCAGGCGGTGCCCGACGCGCTGGCGCAGATCAACGCCGCGCTCCTGCAGGCGGCGACGGCGCAGCAGCGCGAGATCCTCCAGACGAGCTCGCTCGACGAGCTCGTCCTCGGCGCCGAGCGCGACGCCCGCGCGCGCGCGGCGGCCATCAGCGCCCGCGAGGAGCCCTCGCTCGAGCCGTTCCTGCCCAAGCGCGGCGAGGGCCTGCTGCTGAGCGCGTCGGACATCGAGACGTACCGGACGTGCCCGTTGAAGTACAAGTTCGCCCGCGTGTTCCGGATCCCGAGCGAGCCGACCCTCAACCAGCGCTTTGGGATCCTCGTCCACCAGGTGCTCGAGCGCTACCACCAGAGCGACGGCCGCGCCCTCGACGAGCTCCTCGGGCTGCTCGCGGTCGCCTGGCGGCGCGGCGGCTTCGGCGACTCCGAGGAGGAGCGCCAGCTGCACGGCAAGGCCGACGGCGCCCTGCGCCGCTACCACGAGCGCATGCGCGAGGACCCCGGCGAGCCGCTGTGGTTCGAGCGCTCGTTCCAGTTCAAGCTCGGCGCGCACACGCTGCGCGGCCGCGTCGACCGCGTCGACCGGCTCCCGGGCGGCCAGTTCGAGCTGCTCGACTACAAGACCGGGCGGCCGAAGACCCAGGCCCAGCTGCGCGACGACGTCCAGCTCGCGCTCTACGCCGTCGGCGCCCGCGAGGCCTGGCGCCTGGAGGCCTCGCAGCAGGCCTACCTCTACGTCCTCGACGACACGAAGGTCCCGCTGCCGACCGACGACGTCGACCGCGCCTGGATCACCGAGACGGTCCACGAGGTCGCCGACGGCATCCTGGCCCAGGGCTTCGAGCCGACGCCGTCGTTCGCGGCGTGCTCGGCCTGCGACTTCCGCATCGCGTGCCCGGCGGCCGAGCGGTGAGGCGCGCGATGAAGTGGTGGGGCTGGGGCGACGAGGACGTTGCGTTCACGCATGCGGACAAGCCGAAGCTCGGCCCGTTCCTGCACGAGGTCCTCGGCGTTGACGTCGACCGTCCCGCGGACGGGCGCGTGGACTTCGACGACCTCGCGGTCCCCGGGCCCGCGCTCGCCGACGGCCTGCGCGAGGCGCTCGAGGCGGCGGTCGGCCCCGCCCAGGTCTCCGTCGATCCGCTCGACCGTCTCGTGCACGCCCGCGGCAAGAGCCTGCGCGACCTCGTCCGTCACCGGCGCGGCGACCTCGGGCGCCTGCCCGACGCGATCGTGCGCCCGGGCGACGAGGACGCGCTGGCCGCCGTGGTGCAGGCGGCGCTCGCCGCCGACGCCGTGCTGATCCCCTTCGGCGGCGGCACGAACATCTCCGGCAGCCTCGAGGCTCGACCCGACGAGGCGCGCGCGATCGTGTCGGTCGACCTCGCGCGCATGGACCGCGTGCTCGCGATCGACGCCGGATCCGGCCTTGCCCGCGTGCAGGCCGGCGTCCTCGGACCCGAGCTCGAGCGCCAGCTCAACGCGCGCGGCTGGACCGTCGGCCACTTCCCCGACAGCTTCACGCACTCGACGCTCGGCGGCTGGATCGCGACGCGCTCGTCCGGGATGCAGTCCGACAAGTACGGCGACGTCGCCGACCTCACCCGCGCCGTGCGCGTCGTCACCCCGACGGGGATCCTCGCCACGCGGCCCGTGCCGAGTACGTCGACGGGGCCGAGCGTGCGCGAGATGGTCCTCGGCAGCGAGGGCCGGCTCGGCGTCATCAGCGAGGCGACGGTGCACGTGCACCGCGTCCCCGAGCGGCGGTTGATCCTCGGCTACCTGCTGCCCGCATGGTCCGCCGCCCTGGCCGCGATGCACGCGATCGCCAACGGGGAGGCCGCCGCGTCTGTCACGCGCGTCTCCGACGGCCCGGAGACGCGCTTCTCGTTCGCGACGAAGAAGCCCGGCGGACTGCCCGACGCGGCCGCCTCGAAGGCGCTAGAGGCGTTCCTGCGCCGGCGCGGCTTCGAGCGCGACGCGATGTGCCTGGCCTTCGTCGGCTTCGAGGGGAGCGCCGCCCACGTCCGCGCGCAGCGGCTGCGCGTCGCGCGGATCGTGCGCCGCCACGGCGGCGTCGGCATCGGCAAGGGCCCGGGCGAGCTCTACGACCAGAAGAAGTTCGACACGCCCTACATCCGCGACTTCCTCCTGGACCGCGGGGCGCTCGCCGACGTGTCGGAGACCTCGGCGCCGTGGAGCGTGCTGCCGCGCCTCTACGACCGCGTCATGGCCGCCGCCAACGGCGCGTTCGCGCAGCTCGGCGTGCGCGGCTACATCATGTGCCACCTCTCGCACAGCTACCACGCGGGCGCGTGCCTGTACTTCACGTTCGCGCTCGTGCCCTCGGGAACGCGCGAGCCGCTCGACGAGTACGACGTCGTCAAGGCCGCGATCCAGCAGACGTTCGTCGACGAGGGCGGCACGCTGTCCCACCACCACGCCGTCGGGACCGAGCACGCACGCTGGCTCGAGCAGGACATCTCGGCGCCGGGCGCGGCGCTCCTGCGCGCGCTCTTCGACGGCGTCGACCCCGGGGCGAACTTCAACCCGGGGAAGATCGTCTAGCGGACGCCACCTGCCGAGAGGACCGCCCTCGAGGCGCATGACCCCGGTGGGGTCTAAACGCGGGCCCAAGCCGCGCCGACGAGCGGGCTCGTCACGGTCGCGCCGGCGGCGAGGACGTCGGCGCGAAGGCGCTGCTCGAGGTTGTCGAGCTCGAGCTCGGCGATCGTCGCGATACCGGCCGCCTCCATCGCCGGCGCCATCGAGCGCATCGTCTCCGCAGCGACCGCGTAGGCCAGGTCGTGGGGCGCTCCGCCGACGTGGACCTCGCCGCGCAGTACGGGGTCGGGCAGGCCGGCGCGCAAGAACTCGTGGCGCAGCTCGAGCCCCAGGCGCGGATGGGTGCCCGCGCGCGTGAACAGCTCGACGGCGAGGACGGGCACGCGATCCCACGACGCGACGTGCGGGTGCGAGGTCATCGCGACGATGTCGTACTCCATGGCGACGACGAGGCCGCCGGGGCGCACGGCCGCCGCGGCGCTGCGCAGCGCCTCGGCCGGCTCGGGCACGTAGTGGAGCACGAGCCGCCCGATCGCGGCGTCGAACGGGCCTCCCGGCACCTCCTCGAGCGCCGTGACCACGCCCTCGACGAGATCGACGTTGGCGACGCCGAGCTCGCCGATCCGGCGGCGCGCCGCGGCGAGGGTCCCGCCGTCGCGCTCGACGCCGGTGACGTGCCCGGAAGGTCCGACCATATTCGCCGCGACGAGCGCGAGGTCGCCCATCCCCGAGCCCATGTCGAGGACGCGCATGCCCGGCTCCAGGCCCGCCTCGCGCAGCATGCGCTCGGCGATGCGGTCGAGGTGGTGCCGCGCCTGGAGCTGGAGGCGGTACTCCTCGAGCGAGCGCTCGAGCGGGTAGTCGTCGGTCTGGACGGTCGCGGTCATGCCATCCCCAGACGCCCGACGCCGGGAAAGCTTCCCTACGCCGGCGCCGCCGCGCGCACGCGGTCCAGGGCGCGCGCGAGGTCCTCGACGAGATCCTCGGGATCCTCGATCCCACACGAGAGCCGCACGAGGTCGGCGGGCACGGCCGCGGCCGAGCCCTCGACCGACTGGTGGGTCATCGCCTGCGGCACCTCGACGAGCGACTCGACGCCGCCGAGCGACTCGGCGAGCGTGAAGAGCTCGAGCGCCTCGACGACGCGCACGGCCTCGGGGTGGCGGAAGGAGACCATGCCGGCGAAGCCCGGCCAGCGCACGTCGCCGACTCCGGGCTCCGCGCGCAGGTGCGCGGCGACCGCCGCCGCGGCCTCGGCGTGCGCGCGCATGCGCAGCGGCAGCGTCCTCAGCCCGCGGTGCACGAGGAAGCAGTCGAACGGGCCCGGCACCGCGCCCACCGCGTTCTGAACGAAGCGCACGCGCTCGTGGAGCGCGGGATCGCGGACGACCAGCGCGCCACCGACGGCGTCCGAGTGCCCGCCCAGGTACTTCGTCGTC
>DATNGY010000501.1:0-5314 GCA_035605735.1 Solirubrobacteraceae bacterium | reverse complement strand
CTCGCCGACGAGTGAACATCGTTCCCTCGACGGTCACGCCCCCGGGTCATGACCAGTCGCGACCACGCCCGGAGGCTGATGCTCATCCTCCTCGCCAACGACCGCGCCGGCCTGCGCCTCGACCAGGACGCCCCGACCGCCCACCGGGCGGCCGGCCGCGACCATGAGGACTCCCGAGGCAAGCGCCGCGCGGCGGCGGGCGCCCGGCCGACGACGAACCACGCCGTCCCGGGAGGCGCGCTGGTGCGGGCTGCTTGACACGGTCGTCCCGCCGTCCCGCGGGGGTGCTGACGACCTCTGCAACCGGACGGCGGACGACGGGCGCCACCGCGCCGCGGCCGCACTGTGGGGGGCGGCCGCGGCGTGATCGGGTCCGGAGCCCAACATGGGGAGGCTCCGGAGGCCTCGGCGCCCGTGGCCGGGTCGCCGCGCACCAACGAGCGCGTGGCGTCCCGGGGCCTGCAGCGGGCTCCGGTTCCCCGACCCTCCTCGGGGGACCGGAGCACCCGCTGTGCCGCTTCGAAAGACGCCGGGGCCCCGCCGGAGACGGCCGGCGGGGCCCCGTCCATCCCCTCCTCGTCTAGGCGAGCGACGCCATGACGTGCTTGACCTGCGTGTAGTCCTCCAGCGAGTACATCGACAGGTCCTTGCCGTAGCCGGACTGCCCGAAGCCGCCGTGCGGCATCTCCGATGCGAGCGGGATGTGGTCGTTGATCCATACGCAGCCGAAGCGCAGCGCCTTCGACACGCGCAGCGCGCGGCCGACGTCGCGCGTCCACACCGACGAGGCCAGGCCGTACGGCGTGCCGTTGGCCCAGGCGATCGCCTCGTCCTCGTCGGAGAACGCCTGCACCGTGATGACCGGCCCGAAGATCTCGCGCTGGATCATCTCGTCGTCCTGGCGCAGGCCGGCGACGACCGTCGGCTCGAGGAAGAACCCGGGCAAGTCGGGCTCGGATCCGCCCGTGACGATCTCGGCGTTGTCGGGCTTGCGCTCGAGGAAGCCCTCGACGCGGTCGCGCTGGCGCGCGGAGTTCAGCGGCCCGAGCGTCGTGTCCGGCGCACGGGTGTCGCCCATGACGTAGCCCTTTGCCTGCTCGGCGAGGCCGTTGACGACGTCGTCGAGGACCTTGGAGGAGGCGAGCACGCGCGTGGCCGCCGTGCAGTCCTGGCCTGCGTTGTAGTAGCCGGTCCCCGCGATCGTCTCCAGCACGGTGTCCATCTCGACGTCGTCGAAGACGACGACGGGCGCCTTGCCGCCGAGCTCGAGATGGACCTTCTTCAGCGTCGGCGCGGCGTGGGCGGCGATCCACTTTCCGGTCTCGACCGAGCCGGTGAGCGAGACCATCTGGACGTCGGGGTGCTCGACGATCGCGGCGCCCGGGTCGTTGCCGCCGGCGACGACGTTGAGGACGCCCTGGGGCAGGTGCTCGGCCGCGAGCTCGGCGAGCCTGATCGTGCTCACCGGCGTCGTCGGCGCCGGCTTGAGAACGACCGTGTTGCCGGCCGCGAGCGCGGGGCCGATCTTCCAGATCGCCATCATCAGCGGGTAGTTCCATGGCGCGATCTGGCCGATCACGCCGACCGGCTCGCGGCGGATGAACGACGTGTAGCCCTCGAGGTACTCGCCGGCCGCCTTGCCCTCGAGGCACCGCGCGGCGCCCGCGAAGAAGCGCAGGTTGTCGACCAGGGCGGGAACCTCGTCGTCCTTGAACGCCTGGAGCGGCTTGCCGGCGTTGGCCGACTCGAGCTCGGCGAGCTCGTCCGCGTTCTCCTCGAGCGCGTCGGCGAGGCGGTAGAGCGCGAGCGAGCGCTCCCCGGGCGTCGCGTTCGACCACGAGCCGTCCTCGAAGGCGGCGCGCGCCGCGGCGACCGCGCGGTCGACGTCGGTCGCGTCGGAATCCGGGGCCTGCGCGATCTCCTCGCCCGTTGCGGGGTTGAAGACGGGCATCGTGCGGCCGGAGGCCGGCTCCACGTGCTCGCCGTCGATGAAGTTCCTCAGGGTCTGCGTGGCGGTGGCCATCGCTGGGTGTCTCCTCTCTGTTACTGCAGGTAGTTGCGCGGGTCGCGCAGCGACGCCTCGTCCGGGTCCAGCCCGGCGTTCTCGTGGGCGCGGCGCTGGCGCAGCAGGTCCCAGAAGCGGTCGAGCTCGACGCGGATCTGCGCGAGCCGACGGTGCTCCTCGGGACCCAGCCCTTCCCCCTCCGAGTGGGCGTCGAGCAGGCGATGCTCCTCGGCGACGAGCGCCTCGATGTGATCGCGGACGGCGTCGTCGTTCATGCTGGTGAGCCTAGTGGGCCTCGTGGCGACGTTGCACGCCGCAAGACCCACTAGCTCCAGACGCGGTGCGGGTGGGTAGCCTGCCGTGCGCATGGGGCTCTTCTCCGACGCCGACGAGCTCTACGCCCACCTCGGCCGGCTCTTCGCCGAGGCGGCGGCGGACGAGGAGCTGGGGGCTCGGCTCGCCGAGGCGAACACGATCCTGCAGCTGCGCCTGCGCGACCCCGACGCGGTCGTGACGGTCAAGGTGCTGGCGGCCGAGGAGCGCAAGGTCGACCTCGGCGACACCACGCTGCGCCCCGAGGTCGTGCTGGCCATGGACGCCGACGTCGCCCACGGCCTGTGGCTGGGGACGGTGAACATCACGGTCGCCCTGGCCCGCGGGCACATCGTCGCCCAGGGCCCGGTCGCGAAGGTGCTCAAGGTCGTCCCGCTCATGCGCTTGCTCGCCCCGCGCTACCGCGCGCTGCTCGAGGGCGCGGGGCGCGAGGACCTCGTCGCGGCGGCGTAGGACGCGGCGCGGCGGGGTAGGCCCGGCGGCGATGAGGCTGCTCGTCCTCACCACCGACCCCGTCGACGCGGACGCCGTGCGGGCGGCGCTGCCCGGCGAGGACCTCGAGGGCACCGAGGTCCTCGTGGTCTCGCCCGCGGTCAACGAGTCCGCGCTGGCCTTCTGGGTCTCGGACGCCGACGAGGCGATCGCCGAGGCGGAGTCCGCCGCCCGGGCGACGGCCGAGGGCCTGCGCGAGCAGGGCGCGCGCACGCAGGCGCAGGCCGGCGAGAGCGAGCCGCTGCTCGCGCTCCAGGACGCGCTGGCGACGTACCCGGCCGATCGCGTGCTCGTCTTCGTCCGCGACGACGAGGACGCGGCGCGCTACCGCGAGGACGACGTCCTCGGCGAGGCCGAGCGCCGCTTCGGCGTGCCGGTCACCGAAGTCCGGCACTGACCGGCGGCGCGCGCCGCCGGCTCAGCCCGAGGCGTCGAGCACGCGGTGCGGGCGCAGCACCCAGCGGCCGCGCTCCTCGACGAGGTCGCCGCAGAGCTGCAGGCCGGCCGCGAAGAGGCAGGCGAGCCCGGGCTCGATCGGCGCGCCGACGGGATCGGCGTCGAGGTGCACGACGCGGCCGGCGCGGTCCGCCCGCGCGGGCACGCGGACGGCAAACGGGAAGCCGTCGGGGCCGACGAAGGCCAGCGCCGCGCGGATCCGGTCGACCGCGTCGAGGCGCGGGTCCCACGCCGGCGCGCCGCCCTCGGGCGGCGCGTGGCCGGTCTCGGGCTCCTCGTTGTGGGCCGAGCGCACCTCCTCGAGGTGCGCGTCGAAGAGGCGGGGCTCGGCGTCCAGGTCGCCCTCGGGCCAGGCGTAGATCCGCTCGGGGCGCACCCGCAGGCGTCCGACCGCGAGCACGCGCGCGGTGCCCTGGACGAGGACGAGCGGCGCGTCGCCGACGAGCACCCCGACGCGCGGGTCGCGTTGCGCGCGGCGCGACGGGGCGTCGGCGGTGGCGACCTCGAGGCAGCCCGCCCGCGCATCGAGCTCGCCGCGCGCGGGCGACGCCGCCGGCTGGCCGTGCGCGTCCACGGTGACGAGCTCGCCCTCGGGCGAGCGCTCGACCGCCTGCAGGAGTTCGTCGGGCAGTGCGCCTGCCATGCCGCAGCCGATCCTAGCGCGCAGCCGGAGCGAGCTGAACGGCGTTCACGACGCGTAGCCGGGCTCGCCGGGCAGGACGATCCGCGCTGCCTCGCCCGTGCCCAGGACCCGCGGCTCGACGGCCACGACCTCGTGACCGCGCGCCCACGCGAGGAGCTCGTCGGCGCTCGTGAACCCGCGCAGGCGCTCGAGCTGCTTGACCGTGGGGAAGACGAGGCGCAGGCCGCCGGAGCGCTGCGCGTCGAGCGCAGCCTGCGGCGCGAGCCAGCGGTGGTCGGTGATCTCGGACCCGTCGACGACCGGCTCCTGGCCGTCGGGCGCAGCGGCGAGGAAGAAGTGCGTGTCGAAGCGGATCGCCACCTCGGGTGGGGTGATCCAGCGCGCGACCTTGACGAGCGCGCCCGGGTCGTCGAGCGTGATCCCGGCCTCCTCGCGCAGCTCGCGGACGGCCGCGAGACGGTGCGCGGCGTCGCCGTCGCCCTCGGCGGCGTCGACCGCGCCGCCGGGGAAGACCCAGACGCCGCCCATGAAGCGCGCGCGCTCGGTGCGCTTGACGAGCAGCAGCTCGAGCAACTGGGCGCCGCCGCGCAGGAGGATCACGGTCGCCGCCTGCCGCGGCACGGTCACGCGGCCGGTCGCGTTCAGCTCCTCCCCGGGCGCCGGGCGATCGCCCTCCATCGGCTGAGGCTACTCTTCGGGCCCATGACGGAGACGAAGACCGCACAGCGGTGGATGTGCGAGTCCTGCGGCTTTATCTACGACCCGGCGGACGGCGATCCGGACGGCGGGATCCCGCCCGGGACGGCGTTCGAGGACATCCCCGACACCTGGTTCTGTCCCGTTTGCGGGGCACGGAAGCGCGACTTCAGCCCGTACGAGGAATAGGCGACCTGGCCAAGACGCCCAAGCGGCCCAAGGCGACCAAGCCCGCGACGGTCGCCGCTCCGCCGGTCGCGCCGCCGGCGCAGCCGGCCCCACCCACCGACGGCGTGCGCGGGCTGCGCCGCCTCCTCGTCGCCGCGACCGGTGCCCGCCTCTGCTACGGCGATCCCGTCCGCGTCGGCGAGCGCACCGTCATCCCGTTCGCGCGCGGCCTCGCGGCGGGCGGCTTCGGCCCTGGCGGACCGGGCGGCGGGAGCCTGACCGCCGAGCCGCTGGGCATCGACGTCACCACCGCCGGCGCGCGCTTCGAGCCGGTCGGGCGCGCGCGGTCGACAGGGCGGATGCCCGGCGCCGGCCTCGCCGTCGCCGCGGCCGCCGGGGTGGCCGTCTCGGCGCTGCTGCGCCGGGGGCGGCGTCCGCTGCTGCCGCCCTGAGTACCCTCAGCGGGGCCGTGCCCTCCCGGAGGATCGAGCTGCTGGCCGCCGTCGTCGGCGCGGCGTCGC
>DATNGY010000500.1:0-2789 GCA_035605735.1 Solirubrobacteraceae bacterium | reverse complement strand
GACGACGACGCCGTCGTCGCGGCGACGCGCTTCGCCGTGCTCGTGGCGGCGCGCACGTGCGAGCGCCCCGGGGCGTCCCCGCCCTACGCGAGCGAGGTCGGCGAGGAGCTGCGGGCGTAGCCGCGCCGCGCGCGGGGAAGGGCACGACCATGGCCGACGAGACACCCGACGCGGGCGAGGCGGGCCTGGGCGAGGCGCAATCCTCGAACCCGCCCGACGACGCCGACATGATCTATCCCGACGCCGACCCGCTCGACACCGACGTCGAGGACGCCGACCTCTTCCTCGGCGACGACGACGAAGAAGAAGAGGAGCGCTGACCTCAGCGTTCGTGGCCGGCGAGGTCGAAGTCGGCCAGGCCGGCGGGGTCCCTGATGCCGAGCTTGCGCCGCGCGCGCTCGGCGAAGCCGGCCTGGCCGAGCCGGACGACCAGCGCGGGCCACGGGTTCGGCGAGACGTCCATGCTCCAGCCCGGCTCGACCTGCGCGACGAGGCGCCCGTCGACCTCGAGCGCGACGGGCGAGCTCGTGCGCAGCACCTCGACGCTGAGGCGCTCCTCGGCGCCGAGGACGACCGCGCGGTTGAAGAGGCCGTGCGGCGCGTCCGGCGTGACGATCATCGCCCGGGTCTGCGGCGACACCAGCGGGCCGCCGGCCGCGAAGCTGTATGCGGTCGAGCCGGCCGGCGTCGCCGCGATGACCCCGTCGCTCGCGTAGCGCACGAGCAGCTGGCCGTCAACGAGCAGCCCGAGGGCCGCCTGGCCGCGGCCCGGGATACGGCTCAGGACGACGTCGTTGTAGGCCACGGACTCGGGCCCGCCGGCCTCCTGCGCCCACGACGCGCGCAGCGCGAAGCGCTCCTCGACCGCGTAGGCGTCCGTCGCGAGCGCGTCGAGCGCTGCCGGGAGGTGCTTGCCGTCGACCTCGGTGAGGTAGCCGAGGCGCCCGAGGTTCGCGCCCAGGACCGGGACGCGCTGCGGCGCCGCCCGCCGCAGCGCGCCGAGCATTGTCCCGTCGCCGCCGAGGGCGAGCACGAGGTCCGAGCCCGTGGCGAGGCCGTCGCCCTCGCAGCGCTCGGCCTCCGGCGGCAGGCGCGGGTCGTCGTCGCCGGCGAGCGCGATGCCGGCGCGCCGCGCCCATGCGCTGACGAGCTCGAGGGCGGGGCGCACGTCGCGCTGTGGGTGCAGGACGATGCCGATGCGCCGCATCAGAAGTCCGCCCGCAGCTCGTGCAGGAGCTGGCGCCCGCCGACTTGGGGGACGGCGATCCGCCGCAGCGTCCAGAGCGGCTGGTGGGGGTCGAGCGCCTCGGCGAGCTGGAAGGCGGCGGTGTAGCCCGCCGCCGCCAGGTGGGGGAACGCGGCGCTGTTCCAGAGGCCGTAGGGGTAGGCGAAGAGGCGGATCGGGTGGCCCACGATGCCGGCGAGCTCGCGGGCCGGGGCGGTGAGCTGCGTGGCCCAGTCGGCGTCGCCGTACGTGGTCACCGCGTGGTGGTCCCAGGTGTGCGCGCCGATCGTCATCCCCTCTCTGTCGAGCGCACGGACCTGGCGGCGCGAGAGCCAGCCCGGCTTGCCGAGCACGACGGTCATGACGAAGAACGTCGCACGAAAGCGCAGGCGGCGCAGGATGGGCAGCGCGTGCGTCATCTGGCCCTCGCTGCCGTCGTCGAACGTCAGCAGGACCGGCTTGGCCGGCAGCGGCGCTCCCCGCGCGACGTGGGCCACGAGCGCGTCGCCCGTGATCGTCGTGTAGCCGGCGCGGCGTAGCGTGCGCATCTGGCGGGCGAAGACCCCCGGCGCGACGATGTACGCGCGGTCCTGGGCGGAGTCCGCGGCGGTCGGCGCGCGGATCTGGTGGTAGCAGAGCACCGGGACGCTCGCGCGCGCGAGGACGGCCGCCGGATCGGTGCGCGGGGCCGGACGCCGCGGTCGCGTCGAGGTCGTCGCGCCGCCGCCGCCGCAGCCGGCGAGCGCCGCCGCGGCGAGCACGGATCCAAGCCAGGGCGTGCGTCGCACGCGGCGCAGTCAAGCATGCACGGCCCACCGCCCGCTTACGCTGTCGCGCATGCCCCGCTTCCAGCGCCGCCGGGTCGACGGCGAGGAGCAGCACGCGACGAACCTCGAGCTCTTCTACGACCTCGTCTTCGTCTTCGCCGTCACTCAGGTCTCGCACCTCCTCGTCGCGCACCTCACCTGGGCCGGCGTAGGCCAGTCGGCGCTCGTGCTGCTCGTGATCTGGTGGGCCTGGAACTACACGACATGGTTCACGAACGAGCTCGATCCCGAATCGATCGTCGTGCGCGTCGTCGTCATCGCGATCATGCTCGCCAGCCTGCTGATGGCGATCGCGATCCCGCGGGCCTTCGGCGACCGCGCGATGCTCTTCGTGGGCTCCTACGTCGCGATCCAGGTCGGGCGCCAGGCCTTCCTGACGTTCGTCGCCGGGACGGCGGGCACGGTCGAGCGCACGCGCGCCACGAGGATCCTGATCTGGTTCGTGGCCGCGGGCGTGTTCTGGATCGCAGGCGCGCTCGCCGACGGCACGGCGCGGACGCTGCTGTGGCTCCTCGCGCTCGCGATCGACTACGCCGGGCCGGTCGCGGTCTACCGCGTGCCCGGGCTTCCGCGCGTGTCGAGCGCGGACTGGAACGTGGAGGTCTCGCACTTCGCCGAGCGCTTCGGGCTCTTCATCATCATCGCGCTCGGCGAGTCGGTCGTCGTGACCGGGGCGACGACCTCGGAGCTCGAGCTCGACGACGCGCGCGTGGTCGCGTTCGCGATCGCGTTCCTGA
>DATNGY010000499.1:0-3690 GCA_035605735.1 Solirubrobacteraceae bacterium | reverse complement strand
CTCGGCTGGAGCGTGCCGAGCGACGAGCTGTTCCAGTGGTGGTCCGACCGGGTGGGGGCGACGGGCCTGGCGCTGTACGGGCGCAAACTGTGGGAGACGATGAGCTCCCACTGGCCGACCGCCGACCAGCAGCCTGGCGCCGCACCGGCGCAGATCGAGTTCGCCCGCCGCTGGCGGGACATGCCGAAGGTGGTGTTCTCCTCGACGACCAGCGCGGTCGACTGGAACGCCCGCCTGGTCACGGGCGACGCTGTCACCGAGATCACCCGGCTCAAGAGTGAGGATGGCGGTCCCATGGACGTCGGCGGCGCCACCCTCGCCGCGGCGGCCATGCGGGCCGGCTGATCGACGAGTACGCGATCGTCACCCACCCGGTCCTGGTGGGCGGCGGCACGCCGTTCTTCACGGCCCTGGACAACTGGGTGAACCTGAACCTGGTGGAGACCCGGACGTTTCCCGACGGCGTGCTCCTGACCAGGTACGAAACCAGCCGCTGAATACCCGACCTCGGATCGGCGCGGCCTCGGGCCACCCAAGGATCTCGTGGCCGTTAGGGGATCCTTGGGTTCTCGCGGTGATCGCTGCGATGACCCACGGAAGCGCCACTGTGCCGGCCCCGCTGCACCCGCTGCATAGGCACGACGTCGGCGCGTGTGAGCTCCCGCTCCCCGCGAGCTCGAGCCCGTCGCTCTCGCAATGAGGACAAGCAGCAGCCACGGTCCACCCACGTGTCGCCGCCAGGCGACGCCCCGCGGTGCCGATGTGCGTAGCAGTCGCGTAGCAGTCCGACCCCGATCCCAGCGGTCGAGGGCGGTTCCCCAGCGGTTGATTTGGCTCTAGCAAGCCAAATCCGGCCGTACCGTGTGGCTCTTTCAGATGTAGTACATCGCCGCGCCGGCCTCGCGCGCCTCGCGCTCGACGACGTCGGCGACCGTCGTCCGCGCGAGGACTTCGCTCGCGGCGGCCGCGGCGTCGGCGAAGACGCCCTCGGCGCCCCGGCCGACCGGGCCGTCGAGGAGCTCGACGAGCTCGAGGACGGTGATCTCGTGTGCGGGACGCGCGAGCGCGTAGCCGCCCTTGACGCCGCGCTGGGAGCGCAGGACGCCCGCGCGGCGCAGCACGGCGAAGAGCTGCTCGAGGAACTGCACGGGGATGTCGCGCCGGCGGGCGAGCTCGCCGATCGGGACGGGGCCTTCGCCGGAGCGTGCGAGCTCCGCCAGCGCCTTGAGCGCGTACGGGCTCTTCGTGGTGATCGCGATCACGGGTCGAGCTTAAATGCTCGATTCCGAATTCCCGCACGCGCGGACGCGCGCGGATGATTCGGATCAACCATTAGGGGGTCAGACGGCGCGTGCCCTCCAGCCAGCCCCGGCGCGCGGAGATGAGCACGGCCTGTGCGCGGTCGGCCGCGCCGAGCTTGCCGTAGACGTTGTGCAGGTGCGAGCGCACGGTGCTCGGCGAGAGCCCGAGGTCGGCGCCGATCTGCTTGTAGACCTTCCCGTCCGCGAGCCCGAGGAGGATCTCGCGCTCGCGCGGGGTGAGCGGGCACGGCTCGGCCGCGCGCGGACGCGGCGGGAGCGGGTTGGGCAGCTCGAAGATGACGGACCTCAGCGCAGCCGCGCCGAGCCCGACGCGGCGCGCGCAGGCCACGAGCTCCGCCGGCGAGATCGGGTCGCCGTGGGCGTAGTGGGCGAGGAGGTCGGCCAGGCGCACCAGCGCCGCCTCGTCGCCGCCGTCGTCGGCGTGATGGCGCTCGATCGTGGAGGCGAGGCTGTCGGCCAGGCCCCAGCGGCGTGCGAGGACGCCGCCGACGACGGCGTGGTCGATGCCGAGCTCGCGGCGCTCGGCGGCGACTCGCTCCTCCGGCGTGCGTGCGGTGCCCTGGACCTCGTGCGGATATCCGGGATAGGCGTGGGCGAGCACGAGCTTCCCCACGTCGTGGAGGATCGCGCCGGCGACGAGCCGGTCGCGGTGCTCGTAGCCGGTCACGATCGCGACCCGCTCGGCCGCCCGCTGCGTGGCCACGCCGTGCAGGCGCACCCGCTCGGGCGCCGCCTCCCATGCGGCCGAGCCCTCGAAGAAGTCGAAGGTCCGCTGACGCGCGGCGAGCGCGTGGACGGAGTCCGGGGCGAGCAGCTCGAGTGCGTCGCGCACGGACTCGACGGGACGGGCGTGGGGCGTCGCGGCGCCGCCGGCGCGGCGGAGGACCGCCGCGACGAGGGCGACGTCCGACTCGATCGTGACGGCGACGTCGGCGATCGGCGTGCGCTCGCTCTCCGTGAGGCGGAGCAGCCGGTCGCGCGCCTCGAGGAGCGCCGGGTAGCTCTCGAGCGCCTCGAACGCCGCGGTGAGGCGGCGGCCGTGAGCCTCGTTGTGACCGTGGCCGCCGCCGCGGGCGCGCGCGATGGCAGGCTCGATCGGCGCGGGCGAGGTCACACCACAGCTATCGGCAGCCCCGGGGCCGGAACTTGAGCTCCGGAGCCATCACCCCGGCCGAACGGCCAGCGCCGCGTCGATCCGCCGCAAGGCCTCGTCGCGTCCGAGGACCGCGAGCGTCTCGAAGAGGCCGGGCGACACGGTCGTGCCGGCGACCGCCACGCGGACCGGCTGGAACACGTCGCCTGGCTTGACCTCGCGGGCCTCGACGACGCCGCGCAGGGCGCCCTCGATGTGCTCGACGTCGAAGGGCTCGACGTCGACCAGCGCGCCGCGCGCCTCGGCGAGCGCCTCGCGCCCCCCGTCGTGCAGCCAGCGCCGGCGCGCGGCGGCGTCGTCGGCGGGCCCGTCGAAGAGGAAGCCGGCCAGCGGCCAGAAGTCCTGAAGCGTCTGGATCTTGTCCTGGGCGATGGCCGCGGCGGCGCGCAGCTCGTCGCTGACGGGCCGGCCGAGGTAGGCGGCGAGGCGCCGGGTGAGCTCGTCGACGTCGAGCGCGCGGAGGTAGCGCCCGTTCATCCAGCGCAGCTTGCGCTCGTCGAACCGCGCCGGGTTGCGCGAGACGCGCTCGAGCCGGAAGCGCCGGGCGAGCTCGTCGGTGGGGATGATCGTCTCGTCGTCCTCGTCGCCCCAGCCGAGCAGCGCGAGGTAGTTGCGGACCGCCTCGGGCAGGTAGCCACCGTCCCGCAGGTCCTGGACGGAGGCCGCGCCGTGGCGCTTCGAGAGCTTCTTGCCGTCCGGCCCGTGGAGCAGCGGCAGGTGCGCGTAGACGGGCGCCTGCGCCCCGAGCGCCTCGAGCACGAGCAGCTGCTTGGGCGTGTTGGACACGTGGTCCTCGCCGCGCACGACGTGGGTGATTCCAGCGTCCAGATCGTCGACGGCGACCGCGAAGTTGTAGAGCGCGCTGCCGTCGCCGCGGGCGATGACGGGGTCGTCCATGTGGAAGTGCTGGAACGTCGTGTCGCCGCGGACGACGTCGTGGACGACCGTGGCGCCCTCGTCGGGGACGCGCAGGCGGACGGCGCCGTCGGCCTCGGGCGCGCCGCGGAAGCCGCGGTCGGAGCCGTGGCGTTCCTTGAACGCCCGCACGTCCCCGGCCGTCGCCGTTGAACGGTAGGCGTGGCCGTCGGCGAGCAGCCGCTCGAGCACCTCGCGGTGGCGGTCGCTGCGCGCGACCTGGCTGATCGGACCCTCGTCCCAGTCGAGCCCGAGCCAGAGCAGCGAATCGAGGATCTGCTCGACGTTCTCCGGCGTCGA
>DATNGY010000498.1:0-3995 GCA_035605735.1 Solirubrobacteraceae bacterium | reverse complement strand
ACGACGCCGTCGCCGCCGCCGGGGCCGTGAGGGCTGAGTCAGGCGCTCATACGACGCCTTCGGTAGCACTCACCGACGCGGTCGCCGCCGCCGCGGGGCTCCTGCACGACGGCGCGATCGTCGCGGTCAAGGGCCTCGGCGGCTACCACCTCGCCTGCCGCGCCGACGACGAGGCGGCGGTCGGCGCGCTGCGCGCGCGCAAGCACCGCGAGGACCGGCCGTTCGCGCTGATGGCGGCCGACGTCGCGGGCGCCCGCGCGCTCGTCGAGCTCGACGCCGCGGCCGAGGCGCTGCTCGTCTCGCCGGCGCGGCCGATCGTGCTCGCGCCGCGGCGGCGCGGCGCGCGCGTCGCGGGCGCGGTCGCGCCCGCGGTGCGCGAGCTCGGCGTCATGCTCCCCTACGCCCCGCTCCACCACCTGCTGCTCGCCGACGCGGGCACGCCGCTCGTGCTCACGAGCGGCAACGTCTCCGACGAGCCGATCGCCTTCCGCGACGACGACGCGCTCGAGCGCCTCGCGCCCATCGCCGACGCGTTCCTCGTCCACGACCGCCCGATCCACGTGCGGACCGACGACTCCGTCGCGCGCACGGTGCGCGGGCGCCCAGCCGTCCTGCGCCGCTCGCGCGGGTGGGTGCCCGAGAGCCTCGCGCTGCCCGTCCCGGCGCGCCGCCACGTGCTCGCCTGCGGCGCCGAGCTCAAGAGCACGTTCTGCGTGGCCCGCGACGAGCGGGCGTGGATCGGCCACCACATCGGCGACCTGCAGAACGCGGCCACGCTCGCGGCCTACCGCGAGGGCATCGAGCACTTCGAGCGGCTCTTCGCGGTGCGTCCTGGCGTGGTGGCGCACGATCTCCACCCGCAGTACCTCTCGACCGCGTACGCGCTCGAGCGCTCCGGCGTCGAGCTCGCCGGCGTCCAGCACCACCACGCCCACCTGGCCGCGTGCCTGGCCGAGCACGGATGCGATCCCACCCGCCCCGCCGTCGGAGCGATCTTCGACGGTGCCGGGCTGGGGACCGACGGCACCGTCTGGGGCGGGGAGATCCTCGCCGGCGACCTGCGCGGCTTCGAGCGCGCCGGGTCGCTGTGGCCGGTGCGCCAGCCCGGCGGCGACCGCGCCGCGCGAGAGCCGTGGCGGATGGCGTGCGCGTGGCTCGTCGCCGCGGGCGAGCCGGAGCCGCCGCTGCCGCCGGCCCTCGCCGGGCGCGTCGCGGACGACGCGTGGAGGACCGTCGCGCGGATGGCGGCGCGCGGCTTCGCCGCGCCGGAGACGACGAGCATGGGCCGGCTCTTCGACGCGGTGGCCGCCCTCTGCGGGCTGCGCACGCACGCGACCTACGAGGGCCAGGCCGCGATCGAGCTCGAGGGGGTGGCCGACCCGGGGGCGCGCGGGGCGTACGCGCTGCCCCTCGACGCCGACGGGCGGCTCGACGCGCGGGCGACCGTGCTCGAGGTCCTCGCCGACGTGGGCGCGGGCGTCGCGGCCGGCGTCGTCTCGGCGCGCTTCCACCGCGCGCTGGCCGCGGCGACGGCGGAGGCTTGCGCGATGGCGGCGGGCGCCGCCGGGACCGAGCTCGCCGTGCTCTCGGGCGGCGTCTTCCAGAACCGGCTGCTGCTCGCGGCGACGGCCGAGCGCCTCGAGGCGCGCGGCCTGCGCGTCCTCGTGCCCGAGCGCGTCCCCGCCAACGACGGCGGGATCTCGTTCGGGCAGGCGGCGATCGCGGCGGCGCGCGACGCGAGCGCCTAAGCGGCGCGGCGCATCGCCGGCCGCGCCGGGCGGCGCCGCTTCGGCGGCAGCAGCAACGGTTGCGTGCGCAGGCGGTGCAGGTCGCGCTCGACCGAGCGCCGCGCGAAGTCCATCACCTCGAGCCGGCGCGCGGGGTTCATGAGGTTCATGCCCATGAGCTCGACCTCCTCGGCGCCCGGCTGGAAGATCACGACGCGCGTGCCGCGCTCGCGCAGCTTGCGCGCCTCGCGTCCCAGCCGGCGGCCGTTGCCGACGCGCAGCAGCGCAGCGAGGCGGTCCGACGGCGAGCCGCCCGCAGCCTGCGCGAGCGACGACATCGGGTTGAAGCAGAGGACGAGGTCGAGCCCCTCGTCGCGCAGCAGGTCGAGGTTCGACGGCGAGCAGATGCCGCCGTCGACGTAGCGACGGCCGGCGATCGTGACCGGGTGGTAGAAGCCGGGGATCGCGCACGAGGCCGCGACGGCCGCGGCGATGACCGCCTTCGGTGCACCCTCGCGGCCGAAGGGCACGCGGCGGCCGGTCGCGTAGTCGGCGGCGACCGCCCAGTACGACGGGTGCTCGGGCCAGTCGGCCCCGATGAAGCGGTCGACGAGCGCCTGGATCGACGCGGTCGAGATGAAGCCCCGCGGCAGCCAGCCGGCCATGGCGACGGTCGGCGAGTGGCGCCGCGGGTGGCGCAGGCTCTCGACGGCGAGGCGCCACGAGCCCGGGCCGAACGGCGGCAGCGCGCGGTGCAGCCGGTACTCCGAGCCGAGGATGCGCTCGCCGTCGTCCCCGAGTAGCCGAGCGAGCGCGACGGGATCGAGCTCGGCGGCCGCGATCTCGTCGAGCGCGCGGCCGTCGGCGTAGGCCGCCATGAGCGAGGCGGGAACGCCGGCGGCGGCGAAGGCTCCTATGACCGAGCCGGCCGACGTGCCGACGATCCGATCGGCCTCGCCGGCCCGCCACCCCGTGTGCTCCTCGAGCGCCTCGAGGGCGCCGATGAGCCACGAGGCACCGACGACGCCCCCCGCGCCGAGGACCAGGCCGACCCGCATTGCGCGACCATACCCGCGCTCCCGGCGGCGAGCGAGGTGAGATGCATCCGGCGGTGAGGTGGGCGCCGCGGCGCTCGCGGGGCAGGAACGTGCCCAAGAGCGTGGGTCGAGTGAGCCCCGGACCGATGCGGACGGGAGGACTTGAACCTCCACGGCCCTAGGGCCACGGGGACCTAAACCCCGCGCGTCTTCCAGTTCCGCCACGCCCGCGTGCCGAGGCCTGAGTGTAAGGTCCGCCGCCGGGATGGCGGAGGACGAGGTCGTCATCGAGCACCCGAACCGCGACGCGCCCGCGAGCAAGGCGACGCGGGCGATCGTCGTGGCGCTGCTCCTCATCACGGCCGTCCTCCTCGCCGTCGTCACGATCGGCGGCTGGGACGCGCTGACCGGCGCGCGCGCCCTGCAAGTCGCGTGGATCGTGCTCGACGTCGGGATGGCCGTGCTCGTGCTGCGCTGGAACCGGGGCGTGCTCCCGGTCGTCGCCGCGCTCGCGCTCCTGCTCGGGATCTTCGCGCTCGTCGGCGCCCCCGCCTGGTTCGATCGCGACAAGGCCGGCTTCGCGAGCACGGGGCTCGACGCGTCGCTGCTCGGCGTCCTCACCGTGCTCATCGCCCCAGTGCAGCTGCTGCTCATCGCGTTCGCGATGCAGGGCTTCCGGCAGGCCTGGAACGTCGAGGTCGAGCGCCGGCCCCACGACGGCGCGCAGACCGCCCCGGCGCCGGCCTGACGTACGATGGCGCGCGAGCCCGGGTAGTCCAACTGGCAGAGACGATCGGCTCAAACCCGATGCAGTGCGGGTTCGAATCCCGCCCCGGGCACTCCGCCTCGCCTACCCGCGAAAGGACCTCATGGCCGCCACGCTCGACGCGCCCGCCCGCGCCCTGCTGACCGCGACGAACTACTGCCACGTCTCGACGCGGCGCCCCGACGCCACGATCCTGACCGTGGTGGTCTGGTGCGACGTGGACGGCGAACAGGTGGTCCTCAACTCCGCCGAGGGGCGAGCGTGGCCGGCCAACGCGCGGCGGGACGGCGGCGCCACGCTGAACGTCATGAACCTCGAAAACCCCTACGAGTACGTCGAGATCGTCGCGTCGCTCGCCGACTACACCGCCGAGGGAGCCGACGACGTCATCGACGCCCTGGCCAAGAAGTACATGGGCGTCGACCGCTACCCCGCTCACCGCGCCGACGAGACCCGGATCACGCT
>DATNGY010000497.1:0-3213 GCA_035605735.1 Solirubrobacteraceae bacterium | reverse complement strand
TCGACGCGAACGCCTACGACGTCGTGCTCGTGGACGCGGAGGCCGGCACGCACGCGCTGGCGGCGCTGCGGCGCCGCGGCGGCTGCCCGCCGCTCCTCGCGCTCGCCGCAGCCACGCACGACGTCGCGCCGCTGCTGCAGGCGGGCGCAGCGGACTGCGTCATCAAGCCGTTCGCCCAGGACGAGCTGCTCGCGCGCCTCGACGCGCTCGTCGCCCGCGCGCGCAGCGATCGCGGGCGCGGCGATCTGGAGTCCGCGCTCGGCCACGCGTTCGACGCCGCGGCCCCGATGGCGCTCGTGACCGGCGAGGGCGAGTTCGTGCGCGTCAATCGCGCGCTGTGCGCGCTCCTCGGTCTGAGCCCCGACGAGCTGCTGGCGCGCGGCGCGCGAAGCCTCACGCACCCCGACGAGACCGCCGACCAGGCGACGCGCCATCGGGAGCTCGCAACGGGCCGGCTCGCCGCCGACGGCGGCGCCTGGCGCCTCGCGCGCGGCGACGGATCGTGGCTCCGAGCGAGGATCGCGGCGTCCGCCGTCGCCACCGGCGAGCCGAGCGACGGCTTGCTGCTCTGGCGCGTCCGGGCCGAGCCGCAGGCCGGCGACGCCACGCCGGGCGCCGCCGGGCGCCGCGGGCTCGAGCGCGCGCTGCGCCACCAGATGCTGCGCTGCGAGCGCTACGGCGAGCAGGCCTCGCTCGTGCGCTGCTCGCTGCCCGATCTCCCGCGGGTCCGCGCTGAGCACGGCCCGGAGGTCGCCGAGCGCCTGGTCACGCGCATCCTCGACTCCGTCCGCAGCCGGCTGCGCGACACCGACGTCGTCGCGCAGGTCGGCGACCACGATCTCGCCGCGCTGCTCGCACACGCCGACGGCGACGCCGCGGCGACCGTCGCCGCCGGCGTGCGCGAGGCGGCCGAGCGCGAGCGCGTCATCGCAGCCGACGCCCGCGTGGGGACGCGCGCGGCCGTCGAGGTCGTCCCCGTGCTCGGCGCAACGGTGCCACCCCGTTTCGCGGACGCGGGCCTGCCGCCGGGGACGGCGGCGGAGGCGACCGCGCGCCCCGTGCCTCAGCTCGTGAGCTGACGGGGCTCGTCGGCCCCGTCGAGGGCGGGCTCCGAGTGCGCGGCGCGCACCTCGTAGCCGCGGCGCGCGCGGGCATCGGCCTCGAGCAGGACGCGGTCGATCTTCATCGCCCGAGCGAGCCGCTCACTGGTCGCGCGCGGCAGGAGCACGCCGAGGCGGTACGTGCGCCGGGCGGAACGCGGCAGCCAGACCTCGACGGTGCCGTGGCGCACGGCGTCCACGATCGCGTCGGCGACCTCGGAGGGCTCGAGGTTCTTGAAACCGCGCGCCCGGTGCGTCCCCGCGCCGAGCTCGGTGTTGACCACGTAGGGCAAGACGTAGGAGAGCTCGACGGCCGAGCCCTCCGCGTGCAGCTCGCCCCGGATCGCCTCGGTCAGGCCGATGACGGCGTGCTTCGTCGCCGAGTAGGTCGCCCCGCCCGGCGCGCCGTACCTGCCCGCCTGGGAGGCGACGTTGACGACGTGGCCGCGGTCGCGCGGCACCATCCGCTGCAGGGCGATCTTCGTCCCGAAGATGACGCCGTGGAGGTTGATGTCGACCATCCGGATCGCGGACTCGTCGCTCTCCTCGAGGAAGCGCCCGAGCGACATGATCCCGGCGTTGTTGACGAGCACGTCGAGCGGCCCGAGCTGCTCCTCGACGTCCTCGAAGAACGTCTCGAATGACTCGCGACGCGTCACGTCGAGCTCGAAGGCCGCGACGCCCGGGCCGAGCTCGGCCGCCGTCCGCTCGGCCAGCTCCGCGTCGAGGTCGCCGATCGCGACCTTCATGCCCTCGCGGGCGAAGGCCGCCGCGGTGGCGCGCCCGATGCCGCGGGCGCCGCCGGTGACGGCGGCGACCTGGCCGACGAGGATGCGGTTCTGCTTGGCCATGGTCTGAGGCTACCGCAAAGGTGACGCGGGCGTCACCGATTTCCGCCGGGGTCGCGCCACGCGGGCGTCTCGCCGCGATAGAGACCGCGCCCGGTGACGACCATCGCGGCGGTGCGGGCGAGGATCGTGAGGTCGAGCCGCCACGAGCGGTGCTCGATGTACCAGAGGTCGAGCTCGATCCGCTCGGCCCACGGCAGCTGGGCGCGTCCCTGGATCTGGGCCCACCCGGTGATTCCCGGCTTGACCGCGAGGCGGCCGCGCTGGCGCTCGGTGTAGCGCTCGACCTGAACCGGGACGGTCGGGCGCGGGCCGACGATCGACATCTCCCCGCGCAGCACGTTGAGGAGATTCGGGAGCTCGTCGAGCGACGTGCGGCGCAGCAGCCGCCCGACCCGCGTGATCCGCGTGTCGCCCTCGCTCACCGCGAGCCCCGGGCCGATGTGCTCGGCGCCGGTGACCATCGTTCGGAGCTTGAAGACCTCGAACGGCGCCCCGTCGCGGCCGACACGGCGCTGGCGGTAGATCGGGCTCCCCGGCGACCCGAGGCGGATCGTGATCAGCGCCGCGAGCATGATCGGCGAGGTGACGACGAGCGCCGTCGCCGCGACGACGACGTCGAAGAGCCGGCGGCCCATTCAGCGCGTCCCCTCCGCGGGCGACCAGCCGGCCGGCGTCCCGTGGCGCAGGTGGTCCCAGAGCCCGGCGGCGACCGCGGCGTTGGTGAGCACGTAGTAGCGCGCGACGAGCAGCGGCCGCGCGTGCACGCGCGCGCCGGCGCCCGCGGCGGCGAGGAGGACGAGCTGCGCGGCCGTGGCCGCCCGCGACGCCCGCAGTCCGGCGACCAGGGCGACAACGTGCAGGAACGGCGCGGCATAGCGCAGCAGGCGGTGCGAGCCGACCATGAACGCGTAGAGCGGCGGGTAGCCGCGGGGGTCGAGCAGGTCACCCCGCAGGACGGCCGGCCACGCGTGGCTCATCATCCGCCGCTTGCGCTCGAACTCGCCCTCGAGCGACGGGACCATCTTCTCCTGAGCGCGGGCGGCGGGCTCGTAGACGGCCCGCCAGCCGCGCTTGACGAGCGCGTAGGGCAACGAGAGGTCGTGGCTGACGCGGGCGTCGACGTGCAGGTAGGCCTCGGGACGCACGGCGTAGATCGCGCCGTTGCCGGCGGTCACCGAGGCCAGGCGCGACTCGAGCGCGCGCAGCCACAGCTCGTAGCGCCAGTACAGGCCCTCCTGGTTCGTGCCCTCCTCGTTGACGAA
>DATNGY010000496.1:0-2924 GCA_035605735.1 Solirubrobacteraceae bacterium | reverse complement strand
TCTTCCTCGTCGTCGAGGGCGAGCTGCAGCTCGACGTCGAGGGGACCGGCACGGTCACGCTCGCCCCGCATCAGGGCTACACCGTCCCCCGCGGCGTCGTGCACCGCACGCGCGCCCCCGTTCGCACGACGATCCTCATGGTCGAGGCGGCCGGCGTCGTGCCGACCGGCGACTGACCGCGCGTCAGCGCTGCCCGGGCCGCCGGGCAGCGAGCTCCGGGTCAGCGCTTGTCGCGCTGCCCGGCGCCCATGTCCTCGGCGATGCGCGTCGACCCCAGGCGACGCCCGAGGGCGGCCGCGAGGCCCGGGGCGACCGACGCGAAGGTCGACCCGGCGCGCAGGGCGAGGGGGGCGACCTCGACCTCGCCGCGGTTGCGCTCGACGGCGTCGGCCACCGCTTCGGCGACGTCATGCGGGCTCACGAGGCCGACGAAGCCGGGCAGGCGCGCGCCGGAGTCGGCGAACATCCCGGCCTGGCCGACGAAGCCGGGGAGGAGCACGCTCACCCCGACCCCGGCGGGCCGCAGGTCCTCGCGCAGGGCCAGGCCGAAGCCGCGCAGCCCGAACTTCGTCGCGCTGTAGACCGACGATCCCGCGGTGGCCGCCTTGCCCGAGAGCGACGAGACGAGCACGATGTGGCCGGCCCCGCGGTCGACCATGCGCGCGCCGAGCAGCCGCGACAGGACCATCGGCGCCCGGAGGTTCACGGCGAGCGCGCGGTCGAGCTCCTCGACGCTGAACGAGAGCAGGTGCCCCGACCCGGGCAGGCCTGCGTTGGTCACGAGGACCTCGGCGTCCGCGCACTCGCCGGCGAGCCGCTCGACCTCCGCGGGCTCGGCGAGGTCGACGGTCAGCGTGCGCGCGTCTGTGCGGTCGGCGAGCTCGGCCAGCGCGTCGGCGCGGCGGCCGGTGAGGACGAGCTTCGCGCCCGCCGCGTGGAGGCGCAGCGCGATCGCCTGCCCGAGGCCGCCCGAGGCGCCCGTGAGCAGGACCGTGCGGCCCTCGAGCCTCACGGCGCGAAGACGGCCACGGTCGCCGTGAAGCCGTGCAGGAACGGGTCGCCGCCCACGGGGCCGATCTCGCCGGCGGCGAAGAACCCGGCGGCGGGCGCGCCGCCCAGCTCGTCGGCGAGCGCGCCCACGTCGTGATCGGGCTCGCCGAACATGTGCTGCCCGCGACCGTTGCACGTGAAGACGAGGGCGCCCGCCGGGCGGCGGTCGCCGAGCGCGCGGCGGCGGAGGCCGAGCGCCTCACGCAGGTCGCGGTCGGCCGAGGCCGCGTCGCGCGCGTGCAGCCGGACGACCATGCCGGGCTCGACCTCGGTGCCGACGGCGATCGTCCCCGCCTCGGGGTCGGCTCCGATGAGCCCGCGCACGAGGAAGTCGCCCTGCTCGTATTCGGGCTTGCCCTCGTCGATGACGATGCCGAGCAGCAGGCCGCCGGCGACCTTGTGCTGCTCGTCGAGGCTCAGCGCCTCGATCGCGTCGCGCAGGCGCTCCAGCGCGGGGCGCCCGGCGAGGCCCGAGATGACGTGACCGTCGGCGGCCGTGATCGTGAGCTCCGGGCCGACGGGCGTGGCGCCCTGCGACACGCAGGGCAGGACCTCGACTCCGTCCAGTCGCAGGCCGACCGCGCCCTCCTCGCGCACCTCCTCGCCGAGGAAGAGCGCGCCCTCGTCCTCGGGCGTCCGCGCGCTGGCCAGGCCTCCGACGACGGGCACCCCCGGCGCGGTGGCCGGCAGGCGCTCGAGCAGGCCGGCGGTCGGGAACGTGTAGGGGTCGGGCAGGAGGATCGTCGCCGCGGCGCCATCGAGGTCGGGCAGACCGGTGACCGCGCCGCCGTCGTCCGCCTCGACGAGCTCAGCGTGGAAGCCCGTGGCGCTGCCGCCGTCGAGCGCCGCGGCCCAGACGGCGACGGCGGTGCCGCGCTCGACCTCGCGCCCGTCGCCGAGGACCCCGGCCGCGCCGCAGCCGACGAGCACGGGCGGCGCCAGCGACTCGTGCACGCCCTCGAGCAGCGCCTCCGGCGCTGCGAGGTGGCCGCCCGAGCAGAAGACGGCGACCGCGTCCGCCGGCTCGCCGCCGAGCCCGGCCCGCGCCTGCTGGCCGGCCTCGATCGCGGCCACACGAGGGTCCGCGCCGGTGGACAGCCCGCAGCCGATGCGCACGCTCACCGCCCGGACGATACTGCGCGCCGTGGCCGCCTCTCCCGCGGTGCTCGCGCTCTTCGGCCCCACGGGCGTGGGCAAGACGGCGGTCGCCATCGCCCTCGCCGGACGTCTGCGGACGCGCGGCGAGCGGCCCGTGGCGGTGTCGGCCGACGCGCTGCAGGTCTACCGCGGCCTCGAGCTCCTCACGGGCGCGCCGAGCCGCGCCGAGCAGGGCCGGCTCGAGCACCGGCTCGTCTCGATCCTCCCGGTCGACGCGCGCTTCTCGGCCGGCGAGTACGCCGCCCTCGCTCACGCCGAGATCGACGAGCTGCTCGCCGAGGGCGCGCGCCCGATCGTCGTCGGCGGGACCGGGCTCTACCTGCGCGCCGCCCTCGCCGACCTCGACCTGCGGCCCGCGGCGCCCGCCGAGATCCGCGCGCGCTGGGAGGCCGAGCTCGAGGAGCGCGGACCGGTCGCGCTGCACGCACGGCTCGCGCGCCGCGCGCCGTGGGCGGCCGCGACGATCGACGCCCGCGACCGCTCGCGGATCGTGCGCGCGCTCGAGCTCCTCGACCTCGGCGAGCTCGAGCCGCCCGACGGGCCCAGCCGGCTGTGGACGCGCGACACCCGGCACCCGACGCGGCTCGTCGGCCTCGTCATGGAGCGCTCCGCCCTATACGCGCGGATCGACGAGCGCGTCCGGGCGCGCCGCGTCTCGGCGATCGCGTTCCTCAACCGGCAGTCGCGACTGCCCGAGCCGGGCGGATTCTGCGGCG
>DATNGY010000495.1:0-6567 GCA_035605735.1 Solirubrobacteraceae bacterium | reverse complement strand
GCCCTTGGCGGCGCGGGCGACGAGCGTGTCGCCCGCGTCGTCGAGGAGCAGGAACGCCGCCGTGTCCGCGTCGAGGATCTCGGTCATGCGATGCAGCAGCTCGGTGAGCAGCTCGTCCAGCGACAGGTAGGCGAGCGTCGCGTCCGTGACCCGCTGCAACGCTTCCAGGCGCTGCGCCGTGGCCGCGGCCTCGCGGTGCGCCTCTTGCTCCTGCGCGAACAGCCGGGCGTGTTGGATCGCGAGGGCGGCGCGGTCGGCGGCGAGCTGGAGCAGGTCCTGGTCGCCGGCGGTGAACTGCCGGGGCGTCAGCGTCCCGACGTGCAGGACGCCGATGACGTCGCCCTCGACGAGGAGCGGGACTCCGAGCAGCGAGCGGATCCCGCGCTCGCGCAGGATCGGGTTGAGGATGTCGGCGTGGTCGACGTCCTCGATCGTGATCGCGCGCCGCTCGGCGGCGATGCGCCCCGCGAACCCGCGCCCGACGGGGATCCGCACGCCCTGCTCGACCTCCTCCTCGATGCCCTTGGCGGCGCGGGCGACGAGCGTGTCGCCCGCGTCGTCGAGGAGCAGGAACGCCGCCGTGTCCGCGTCGAGGATCTCGGTCATGCGATGCAGCAGCTCGGTGAGCAGCTCGTCCAGCGACAGGTAGGCGAGCGCCGCGTCCGTCACCAGCTGCAACGCCGCGAGGGTCTCCGGCGATTGGGGCGCCCGCGTCACGCCGCTGCTCCGCACGGGAGCAGCCTATTCGAGGCCGTCAGCGCTGCGTCAACGGCCCCATGCCCACGCCGGCCACGCCACGAGCGCGCTGCCGCCGCCGCGGCGGAAGGGCTCGGCGGCCGCGAGGACGAGGCCGTGGCGGAAGCGCTCGAGCCCGGTCGCGGCGCCGATGTACGCGGCCGACGGCGGGTCGGTCGTCGGCTTGAGCACCTGTCCGCGGGCCTCGAGCGCGGGCTGCTCGGGCGTCTCGAGCGGAGGCGCCTCGGACTGAGTCGTGGCGCTGTTGCGCTGGCTGAGCCGCGGCGCCGCGATCGCCTCGGGCAGCGACAGCCCGAGGTCGAGGCGGTTTACGAGGATCTGCAGGACGGTCGTGATGATCGAGGCGCCGCCCGGCGAGCCCACCGCGAGGACGGGCCGGTCGCCGCGGAGCACGATCGTCGGCGCGATCGACGAGCGCGGGCGCTTCCCGCCCGCGACCTGATTGGCGCTCGGCGGGCTCGACCCGTTGGAAGCGAGGTTGAAGTCGGTCAGCTCGTTGTTGAGCAGGAATCCGTAGCCGGGCACGACCATGCCGTTGCCGCCGGTCTGCTCGATCGTGAACGTGTAGTCGACGACGTTGCCGTAGCGGTCGGAGACCGTGAGGTTCGTCGTCGAGCCGAGGTGCGCGGTCTGCACCGAGGGCGCGGTCGACGTAGCCCCCGGCGGCTCGCCCGGGGCGACGACGGGCGGGTCCGCCGCGCGGGCGGTGATGAGCGCGGCGCGCTGCGCGGCGTAGGCCGGGTCGAGCATCCCGGCGAGCGGCACCGAGACGTAGTCCGGATCGCCGAGGTAGTCGCCGCGGTCGGCGTACGCGTACCGCGAGGCCTCGAGGTAGTAGTGCAGGGCGAGCTCGCGCGGCATGCTCGCGAGCGGGCCGTGCTCGCGCTCGATCGCGGCCAGGATGTTCAGCGCCTCGCCGACCGTCGAGCCGCCGCTCGAGGGCGGCCCCATGCCGTAGACGTCGAGCCCGCGGTGCGTCACCTTCGTCGGCGGGCGGTCGACCGCGCGGTAGCGGGCGAGGTCGGCCAGGGTCATCAGCCCCGGGCGCACCGCGCGCGTCGCCCCCGCCCGCAGCGGCGGGTGGCGCACGGTGTCGACGATCGCCCGCGCGAGCGCGCCTGAATAGAACGCGCCGGGACCGCCACGCGCCACGAGGCGGTACGTCCGAGCGAGATCGGGGTTGCGGATCGTCGCGCCGACGTCGCGCGGGGTGCCGTCGGCGTCGAGGTAGAGCGCCGCGGTTGACGGAAAGTCCGCGAAGATCTTCTCCGCCTCGAGCGTCTGCTCGAAAAACGTCGGGTCGACCGTGAAGCCGCGCCGCGCGACCCGGATGCCGGGCCGCAGCGCCCGCCGCAGCGACCACGTTCCGTATTCACCGAGCGCCTTCTGCCAGGCACGCACGGTCCCCGGCACGCCGACGCTCATGCCGCTCACGCGCTGGGCCTCGAACGAGGTCAGTCCTTCGAACGCGTTCGGCGTCATCGCGGCCGGCGCCGTCTCGCGGGAGTCGATCGTGTGCACGCGGCGGTCCCGCGCGCTGTAGACGAGCATGAAGCCACCGCCGCCGATGCCGCACGAGTACGGCTCGACGACCCCCAGGACGCCCGCCGCCGCGACCGCCGCGTCGACGGCATTGCCGCCCCGACGCAGGACGTGGATCGCCGCGCGCGTGCCGTCGACGTCGACGGTCGCCGCGCCGCCGCCGAAGCCGATCGCCGTGGGCGCCTTGGCGGCGGCCGACGGCCGCGCGGGCGCGGCCGGCACGAGGGCGAGGGGGACGACGACCGCGATGGTCGCCACGAGCGGGCGCAGGGCTCGGCGCACGACAGCTCCTCCGTGATCGGGCGGGACCTTTCGGCCCTACCCCGATGCCAGCGCGGGCGAACGTAACGGACCCGCCGCTCGGTGGGCTGCATCGGCGCTCGAACCGAACCGACCGGAGGTGATCTCTCGCCCGCGCTGTGCAAGCCGTTCGCGGCCCCCGCCGAGGCCGACCGCGTCGTCGCCTCGCTGCTCTCCGCCGGCCCGCGGCGGGTCACGCGCGGGCTGTCGCGTAACCTCTCGGCCCCTCGTGGGACGAGGGCCATGAGCATGATCTCCGCCCCCACGACGACGGCCGGCGAGCGCCGCGGGTCCGGCTTCCAGCCGATCGCCGCCTACGGCCTGCTGGCCGACTGCTCGTCCGCCGCGCTCGTCGACCGCGACGGCTCGATCGACTGGCTCTGCCTTCCGCACTACGACTCGCCGGCGGTCTTCGCCCGCATCCTCGACCCCGACGCTGGCCACTGGTCGGTCGCCCCCGCCGGCCCGAGCTCGTCCGAGCGGCGGTACGTGCCGGGAACGCTCGTCATCGAGACGACGTTCACGGCGCCGACCGGCACCGTCCGCCTCGTCGACGCGATGGGCTTCGCCGAGGGCCAGCGCGGCCACGACGTCGGGCGCGACGCGCCGCACGAGATCCTGCGCCTCGTCGAGGGCGTGAGCGGGAGCGTCGAGCTCGAGCTCGAGCTCGCGCCGCGTCCGGAGTACGGGCTCGTGAAGCCGCTCTTCCGCGCCGAGGACGGCGGCGGGCGCACGTTCGGCGGCCCGAACCAGATCGCGGCCTCCGCCGGCGTGCCGACGCGGATCGAGGGCTCGACGATGCGCGCCACGTTCACGGTCGCCGCGGGCGAGCGCGTCGGCTTCGCGCTGCACTGGGCGTCGGCGGTCAGCGCGCGCCCGACGTCGGTCGCGCCCGAGCGCGTCGCCGCGCGCATCGAGGACACCGTGGCGGCGTGGCGCTCGTGGGAGGACGAGCACGACGTCTACGAGGGCCCGCACCGCGAGGTCGTGCGCCTCGGGGCCCGCGTCCTCAAGGGCCTCACGTTCCGCCCGACGGGCGCGATCGTCGCCGCGCCGACGAGCTCGCTGCCCGAGGGCGCGGGCGGCGAGCGCAACTGGGACTACCGCTTCTCGTGGATCCGCGACTCGAGCCTCACGCTCGAGGCGCTCTACATCGGCGCCTGCTCCGACGAGGCCGAGGAGTTCGTCTCGTTCATGACGAGCTCCGCCGGCGGGCGCGCGAGCGAGGGCTCCCTGCAGATCCTCTACGGCATCCGCGGCGAGCACGACGTCTCCGAGCGCGAGCTCGCTCACTTGCGCGGCTGGCGCGACTCGCGGCCCGTGCGCGTGGGCAACGGCGCCTGGGACCAGACCCAGCTCGACGTCTACGGCGAGCTGTTGAGCGCGCTGCACGTCTACCGCGGGCGCCTCGGCGAGCTGCACCCCGAGATCCAGGCCTTCGTCGCCGACCTCGCCGATACCGCGGCGCGCCGCTGGCGCGAGACCGACGCGGGCATCTGGGAGATGCGCAGCGAGCCTCGCCACCACCTGTCCTCCAAGGTCATGTGCTGGGTCGCGCTCGACCGCGCCGTGCAGATGGCGCCGGCGCTCGGCGAGCACGCGAAGGCCGACGCGTGGGCCGCCGAGCGCGACGCGATCCGCGAGGCGATCCTCACCCGCGGCTGGAGCGAGGCCAAGCAGACCTACGCGCAGGCCTTCGACAGCGACGAGCTCGACGCCGCGGTGCTGCTCATGCCGATCTACGGCTTCCTGCCCTCCACCGACGAGCGGATGCGCTCCACGATCGACGCCGTCGCCCGCGAGCTGACCGAGGACGGCATGGTCCTGCGCTACCGCAACAGCGCCGAGGGCGTCAACGCCGACGGGCTGACGGGCGAGGAGGGGACGTTCGCGGTCTGCACGTTCTGGCTGGTCTCCGCGCTCGCGCAGGCGGGCGAGGTCGAGCGCGCCGAGGCGCTCTTCGACCAGCTCCAGGGCGCCGCCAACGACCTCGGCCTGCTCGGCGAGGAGGTCGACACCGCCACCGGCGAGCAGCTCGGGAACTTCCCGCAGGCCTACAGCCACATCGGCTTCATCACGGCCGCGTGGGAGATCGACCGGGCGAAGGCGAGGAGCTGACGATGGCGTCGACGCGATCGTCATCGGCGGCGGCCCGGGCGGCGAGGTCCGCGCGGGCGCGCTAGCGGACGGCGGCCTGCGCGTGGCGCTCGTCGAAGCGCGAGCTCGTCGGCGGCGGAACGCTCCTGCCGGGGCTGCAGAGCTCGGGGCGCGCGTGCCCGTCGCCTCTTGACCCCAGCTAAGCCGACTTCGAGGCGCGCTCGGGCGCGAGCTCGCGCTCGACCTGGTCGACGAGGTCCGAGTGGAGGTCGAGCGTCCGCCGCAGGTAATCGATGACGAGCAGCAGGTGCTTCTCGCGATGGGGCAGCGAGGCCGCGGTGATCGCGGCGTCGTCGAGCCGGGCGTGCAGGTCGGCGAGATCCTCGCGCAGCGTGGCCATGCTCTCGCGCGTCACCTCGTCGCCGACGAGGTCGGCGATCATGAGCCGCAGCAGCGGCTCGCTGCGGATCGGCGTGAAGCGCACCGGCGTGCGCGCGTAGGCGCGCAGGGCCTCGAGGCCGCGGTCGGTCAGCGTGTAGTGCCGTTCGAGGCGCCGGACCAGCCGACGCTCGTGCGCGCCCTGCTCGCGCCGGGTGCGATGGGGCCGGCGATCGAGCGCTCGGGGATCGACGCCGTCGCGCGCGCCGTGATTGCGGCGACCGAGCGCTTCCGGCGCCCCGACGGGTCCTACCGCCTCGAGAATCGCTTTCGCTACGTCGTCGCGCTCAGCGCGCAGTCGTCTGTCCGACCTCGATGAGGTGTCCGTCGGGGTCGGGCAAGTAGCAGCGCAGCTCGCGGCCCAGCTCCTGCGGCGGAGTGAGGAACTCGGCGCCCCGCGAGCTCCATTCCTCGTACACGGCCTTGATGTCGGCGACGCGGACGTTGAGGAAGCTGCTCGCCCGGGTCGGGTCCGACGGGGCCTCGAGGATCACCTCGGGCTTGTCGACCGTTGGGCCGCCGCCGACGTTGATGATGATCCACGAGTTCGCGAGCTTGACCATCGACGGCTCGCCCACCATGACGGTCTCGCCGCCGAGCACCTGCGAGTAGAAGGCGACCGAGCGCGGGACGTCCTCGGCGACCACGAAGTGGGTGAGGAGGATGGCTGATTCCACGACGCCGCGCACGCGGATGCCAGCGTCTCGCGGCGCCGGAGCGCTGGCGGACGGGTCGGTTTCTGCCAATGACGCAGGGGGGCGCGGGCGTTGAGATCGAGCTTCGGCACCCATGCGGTGCATGATCTCGATCTCACGCTCCGACGCCGACGATCCCGCGACCCAGGCGCCCGCGGCCGCGGAACCAACTACCTAGTCTGCGCCCCCGGCCGCCAGCAGCTCCTGGGCGGCGAAGAGGTCGATCGCGATCTCGCGCCGATCCCGGAAGATCGCCGGCGGAGCGACCTCGATCGCCGGGAGCGTCACGACGAGGCTGCCCCAGACCGCCGCGCCGTGCGACCCGTGAGGCCGACCGCGCCGAGGAGCCCGCGCCCGACGCCCCAGCCGGTGCCGTAGCCCCAGTGCGAGAGGTCATTGAAGTGGGCAAGGGCGAGGCCCGTTCTTGAAATTCGCGATGCCGGCGGGTGATCGCGGATGCGGCTGTCATCCTTTGCGGGCGCGATGGCGGGCGCCGACGGCACGGTGGTCATGAAGTTCGGCGGCACGTCCGTCGCCGACGCGGGGCGCCTGAAGCGCGCGGCGCAGCGGATCGTGGCCAAGCGCGAGGCCGGCCAGCGCGTCGTCGCCGTCCTCAGCGCGCGCGGCAAGGAGACCGACCGGCTCCTCGCCGACGCCCGCGAGGTGTCGCCGAACCCCGACCCGCGCGAGCTCGACATGCTGCTCTCCACGGGCGAGCGCGTCTCGTGCGCTCTGTGCG
>DATNGY010000494.1:0-2248 GCA_035605735.1 Solirubrobacteraceae bacterium | reverse complement strand
CGGCCCGGAGCTGCTCGACGAGCTCACGCTCACGAAGGTGGTGCACAGCGAGCCGGCGCCGGGCTGACGCTCACGAGCTCTTGCCCGCCGGGCGCGTGTTGCGTCCGCTCGACCGCCCCGCGGCGCGCGCTACCCGGCATCATGGCCGGCGTGCGCACGCGCCTGGTCGGTGCTCTCGTGCTCGCGGCCCTCGCGACCGCCGGCTGCGGGGCGAGCGAGCCGGCGCGCGAGCTGCGGCCCTGGCGCGTGGAGCCGCCGTACCTGCCGCCGCCGGAGCCGAGCGCCGCGGCGAGCGCGCATGCGAGCGCGCCGGCGCGCGCGCGACGTCCGCGCGCCGCGCCGCGCCCGGCCGCGACGGCGCCGAGCGATGCCCAGGTCCGCCGCGAGCTCAGGCGCGCGCTCGGCGGCGCCGACGCCTCGGAGCTCGTCGATCGCGCGACGGTCGGCGCGGCCGGGCTCGCGACCGTGCCCCCGAGCGCGCCCGCGCGCGTGGCCGCGATCATCGTCGCCGGCAACCAGGTCGCCACGAAGCCCTACGTCTACGGCGGCGGCCACGGCCGGCTCGCGGGCGAGACCTTCATCGACAGCGCCTACGACTGCTCCGGGTCGGTGTCGTTCGCGCTCGCGGGCGCCGGCCTCGTCGGCGCGCCGATGGACTCGTCGACGCTCGCACGCTGGGGCCGCCCGGGGCCGGGGCGCTGGGTGTCGATCTACGCGAACGCCGGCCACGCGTTCATGACGGTGGCCGGCCTTCGCTTCGATACGTCCGGGCGGCGCGAGGGCGGCTCGCGCTGGCAGGCGGCGAGCCGCTCGGTGGCGGGCTTCACGGTCCGCCACCCGGATGGTCTGTAGCTCCCGCGGGGTCCCGCGGGGCTCGATCTACGCGGCCTCGCGCAGGTCGTCAAGATCGCCCATCACCGCGAGGCGGCGCAGGGCGGCCTGCTCGAGCTCCTCGGCCTTGCGCGGGCTGATCTTCAGCTCGCGGCCGATCTGCGCACGCGTCCGGGGCTCGCCCTCGGTGCCGAAGCGCAGCTGGATCACCTTCCGCTCGACCTCGGGGAGCCGGCCGATGGCCGCGCCGACCCGCTCGGTCACGATGTCGCGGTAGACCTCCTCCTCGGGGGCCTCGTCGGCGCCGGCCTGGAGGTCGCCGAGCGTCGCGCCGTCGCCGTCGTCGCCGACGTGCTGGTCGAGGCTCGGCAGCGTGTAGTCGACCGCGCGCAGCTCCTCGATCTCGCTCAGCGGCATCTCGGCCGCCGCGGCGAGCTCCTCGGGCTCAGGCTCGCGCTCGAGCTGGACGGCGAGCTGGCTGCGGATCCGCCCGACCTTGCGCGCCTTCGTGGCGACGTGAGCGGGCAGCCGGATCGGCCGCGAGGAGTTGTCGAGGCCGCGCTGGATCGCCTGCCGGATCCACAGCGTGGCGTACGTCGAGAAGCGGAAGCCCTTGCGCCAGTCGAACTTCTCAGCCGCGCGGATGAGGCCGAGCATGCCCTCCTGGACGAGGTCGTTCAGGGTCAGGCCGTGCCCCTGGTAGCGACGAGCGATCGACACGACCAGGCGCAGGTTCGAGTTGATGAGGCGCTCCTTCGCCAGGAGGTCGCCGCGCTCGATCTGCTTGGCGAGCTCGATCTCCTCGGCGGGCTTGAGCAGCTTGAACTGATGGGCCCGCTGCAGGAGCTGGTCCAGAGCCTCGGTGGGGACGACGGCGTCTTCGCGCACGTCGCGAGGTGTGACGGTCTTCGTGGGCAAGATCCTCCATCTAAGGAAATTCCGATTGCTACAGTAGGTATTATACTTGAAACTGGTTGCTCGTGCAACGTCAGGGCGCGCGGGGGCTACGGCTGCGCGCGGCCGCAGGGCGCACTAGTTCTACGCGCGCGCGCCGCCGAGGTTTCACGCGGCCGATGCTACGCCGCGACCTCAAGCGCGCCTTACGCGCAGCGCAAGGCCGCCTATGCTTTCCGGCCGCCCCATGCAGAACGTGCTCGTCATGCGCCCGGCGGTGCGACGGGCCTTCGAGCGCGCGGTCCGGCAGGACGTCGAGCCGGCGCTCGACGGACGTCCCGGCCCCGAGCGCGACGCGCTCCTCACCCGCCTCGAGCGCTCCTTCACCGAGCTCTACGAGCCGTTCCTCGCCCTCTACGGCGGCCACCCGCGCTTCGAGCCCGAGCTGCGCGCCCTCCTCGGGGCCGTCGTCGCGGCCGACGGCGCGCGGCCGGCGCAGCTGCACCGCCTCGACCACGAGCGC
>DATNGY010000493.1:0-4287 GCA_035605735.1 Solirubrobacteraceae bacterium | reverse complement strand
GCGCTCGTGGTCGCTGGCGAGCACGAATACGGGCGGCAGCTCGATGGCCAGCTGCGCATTGCCGGCCTGCCGCGAGTCGACGACGCCGCTCGAGCGGACGTCGTCGTCCTCTGCGCCCTCGCCGGCGAGCCCGAGATCGATGGGGTCGCCGCGCGGGCGCAGCTGCCGATCATCGCCTTCGACGGCGTTCAGGGCGCGGATCTCGGCGGCGCGTCGGCCGTGAGCGTCGCGCTGCCGATCGCGCCGGCCGAGGGCCTCGGCCAGGCCGAGCTCATGGCGGGTGTCGGCCAGGCGCGCAGGGCGGCGCGGCTCGTCGTCGCGGGCATCCGCGCCGGCGCCCGCGACCGTGCCTCCTTGCTCGCATCGCTGCGTGGGCTCGGGCCGTTCGACGACCACGGCGACCCGATCGATCCTCCGGTCTGGCTCTGGCGCGCAGACGCGAACTGGGTCCTCGAGGCCGAGCGGCCACTGCGCAGTCCATAGAGATGATGGCCGCCGAGATCCTCGTCCCGGGGATTCCCGGGACGAGGACGGCGGTTGCTGTCGCGCGTCTGCTAGAGCGCGGTGACGTTGACGGCCTTGGGGCCCTTGTCGCCGGCCTCGGCGTCGAAGGAGACCCTCGCGCCCTCGGCCAGCGACTTGTAGCCCTCGGCATTGATGCCGGTGTGGTGGACGAAGAGGTCCTTGCCCCCGTCGTCCGGCGTGACGAAGCCGAAGCCCTTGTCGTCGCTGAACCACTTCACGATTCCGGTTGGCATTGCGTTCTCCCTGCTCACGTGAACTGCGAACGCTGGAGACGCATCGGAGCGACGACGGCGGGCGCTGATCACTGCTTGGGCCGGGCGAGCGCCCGGCGCGGACGTCCCAGACTGTAGCGATCGCTCAGCGACGCTTCGAGTGGAGCGCCTCCCGCTCGTCGCTGAGGTTGGCCTGCTCGCGCAGCAACTCGAGCCGCTCGGGGCTGCCGTGCGGCTGCTGATCGATCCTCTTGTCGAGGCTGAGCATCTCGGAGGTCAGCCGACGCTGGGCGTCGGCCTTCGTCTCCGACGAGGGCTTGCGAACCATCGCTGGTCCTTTCTGAGCGGCGGCACGGCGCCGCTCGTTGGGGCGGGACGCTCCGCGGCCGGCCGGTGCTCCCTGTTTGACACTCTACCCCTCCGGGCACCAGGTCCCACAGGCGGCGGCGCTACGCTCGCCGCCCGGGCCCCCCCAACGGAAAGGGTCGGTAAATGACCCGAAGGCCCAGCCCAGGCCGTCGTCCCCATCCCGCCGCGGGCGACCGCCACATCGCCTCCCTCACAGTCGTCGCGCCGCCGCGTCTGAGCGTGCGTCCGAAGGCCTGATGGCCTCGGAGCCCGTGCTCGCGCCGGTCCTCGCCGGCGAGCCGCTGGCACCGCGCAACCCCCTGTCCGCCGTGCGCGACTTCGCGCGCCGGCGTCGCACGCTCGTCACGGTCGTCGGCTCGCTCGCGAGCGCCGGCGTGCTGGCGGTGGTGCTGGTCGGGCGCCGGCACGAGTTCGAGACGGCGCTCGCGAGCGCCGCCGCGTGGGTGCTCGCGGTGACGGCCCTCCTCCAGATCGTCGCGCTGCTCGCTCGCACCGAGGCGTGGCACCGCACGATCGAGGCGGCGGGCGGCACGGTCGATCGACGCGTCCTCTTCCGGGCCTCGAGCATGCAGGTCCTCGGCAGCCTCGTGAACGGGCAGCTCGGCGTCGCCGCGCGGATCGCGGCGCTGCGGCGCTCGTCGCCGGAGGTCAGCCCGCAGATCCCCACGCTCGTCGCGGCGGAGTTCCCGATCCTCGCCGTGGAGGCCGCGCTCGTCGCGCTGACCTCGTTCACCCTCGTCGGTCCGCTCGGGCTGCCGTGGTGGGTGCCGCTCATCGGCATCGCCGTGATGGCCGCGACCTGCACGGGGCTGCGGCACCTCGCCGTGCGCAAGGGGCGCGAGCTCTGGCGCGGCCTGGCGGTCGTGCGGTCGCTGGGCGGAGGCGGCCGCCTGATCGCCCTCGTGCTGGTCGCCGTGATCGCCCAGGTGCTGCGCGGCTGGCTGCTGCTGCACGCGGTCGGGGTCGACGCCTCGGTCTTCGACGCCATCGCCGTCCTGATCGCGGTGGTCAGCCTCGGTCAGCTGCCGGTCGGGCCGAGCGTAGGCGCCGGCGCCGCGGTGCTCATCCTCGGCAGTCACGGTGTCGCCTCGGCCGCTGCGGCCGGGCTGCTGCTGACCGTGACGGGAACGATCGGGGGCCTGTGCTTCCTCGCGTGGGCCGGCGCCGACAAGCTGTGGTCGCTGCGCCGGCGGCCCGCGCCCGCGGCCGGCCGCGCCTGAGCGGTTCGGCTTGCGGTACACCGCCCGCGCGCGGTATCTCATCCCGCATCGCAGCCGCCGCTGATCTCTCCTCGGCGCGGCCCGCGCGGCGCCGGATCACCGGGTGGGACGTGTCCGTGCTCGTCGTGGCCAACGTCGCCGCGGTCGTCGGACTGTGGTGGCGCGAGGGCGGCGTGCGCGAGGTTCACGACCTCGCCGGGCTGCTCACGAGCCTCGGCCGCGTCACCGGGCTGCTCGGCGCGCTGCTCGCGCTCGTGGAGCTGCTGCTGCTCGCCCGGATCCCCGTCCTCGACACAGCCGGCCCGGACCGGGTCGCGGCCTGGCACCGGCGCAACGGGATCGCGTGCCTCGCGCTCATCGCCGCGCACGCGGTCCTCACCACGGCCGGCTACGCGCTCGCCGACCGCGTCGCGGTGACGCGCGAGCTCGGGGACCTGCTCTCGAGCTACTCGGGCGTCCTGCTGGCCACGATCGCGCTCGGGCTGCTCGTCGCCGTCGTCGTCACCTCGGCGCTCGCGGTCCGCCGGCGCCTCGGCTACCGAGCCTGGCACGCGATCCACGTCCTCGCCTACGTCGCCATCGGGCTCGGCTTCAGCCACCAGCTCGCCACCGGCCACGAGTTCCAGCGTCAGCCCGTCGCGCGCGCGTACTGGTGGGCGTTGTACGGAGCGACGGTGGCGGCGATCGTCGCCTTCCGCGTCGTGCTGCCCGTCGCGCGCTCGCTGCGCCACCGCCTGCACGTCGCGCGCGTCGTGTCCGAGGCGCCGGGGGTCGTGTCGGTCGAGATCGGGGGCGAGGGCCTCGACCGCCTCGGGCTGCGCTCCGGGCAGTTCCTGCACTGGCGCTTCCTCGCGCGCGGGCACTGGTGGGAGACGCACCCGTTCTCGCTCTCGGCCGCGCCCGACCCGCGGCGGCTGCGGATCACGGTTAAGCACCTGGGGGACTTCACCGCCGGTCTCGCGTCGCTGCGTCCCGGGACGCGCGTCATCGCCGAGGGCCCGTGCGGCGGCTTCACGAGCGCGGCGCGCCGGCGCGCGCGGGTCGCGCTCATCGCCGGCGGCGTCGGGATCACGCCGATCCGCGCGCTGCTCGAGGACATGCCCGGCGAGCCGGGCGAGATCGCGGTCATCTACCGCGCCACGCACGCCGGCGACGTCCTCTTTCGGGCCGAGCTCGACGAGCTCTCGCGCCGGCGCGGGGCCGAGGTTCACTACGTGCTCGGCGACGGGCCGCTCTCGAGCGAGGGGCTGCGCGAGCTCGTCCCCGACATCGCGGCGCGCGACGTCTACATCTGCGGCGGCAGGCGCATGATCGACGCCACGCGGTCGGCGCTGCACCGCGCGGGCGTCCCGGCGCGGCACATCATCAGCGAGAGCTTCGCGTGGTGACGGCGCGCGCGCTCGGCCGGCGGGCGGTCCCGGCGGGGATCGCCGCGGCCGCGGTCGTGGCTTTCGTCGCCGCGGTCCGCGAGCACCCGCGCGTCCCGGGCGACGCCGCGCGCCGACCGCCGCCGCCGAAGGTCACCGGCGAGGTGCGGCGCGTGAGCAGCCGCCCGCCGACCGTCGCCGGACGCACCCGCACGGGGACGGGCACGACCGTCACGCCGTTCTCGGCCATCAGCGTGCGCGTGACGCTGACGGGGCGCCAGCTCACGCGCGTGGAGACGCTCGCGCTGACCTACGACCAGCCGCGCACCAAGGCCATCAACGACCGGGCCGAGCCCATCCTCCGCGCCGAGGCGCTGCGCGCGGGCAGCGCGAAGATCGACACCGTCACCGGCGCGACGTACACGAGCCGCAGCTACCGCCAGTCGCTGCAGGCCGCGATCGACCGCGCGCGCGGCTGAGCGCGCGGACGGCCGGCCGCGCGCGCTCGGCCGAGGTGGCCGGTATCGCTGAAGGTCAGCGCATCCACCCTGTCCCGGCGGCGAAGCCCACGCGGCGAGCGCTCTCGAGCCGCAC
>DATNGY010000492.1:0-3473 GCA_035605735.1 Solirubrobacteraceae bacterium | reverse complement strand
GCGCTCGTTGAAGACGCGAAGCTGCTCGGTGGGGGCGTCCTTCGTCGTGTTGTTCGTGGTAGCCATGTCGTGCGCTCCTGTGTAGTTGGACTGCTTGCAGATTAGCAGCACTCCCAGCTAACAGCAAGCACCCTACGTTCGCTTGCGAACGCCCGCGCCGAGGCGCGAGGATGCCGCCATGGCCACCGGGTCCGTCACGAGCTACGAGCAGGTCGTCGCCGAGCACCGCTGGGAGGTGCCCGAGCGCTACAACATCGCCGCCGACGTTTGCGACCGTCACCCGCCCGAGCAGCTAGCGATGGTCTGGGAGCGCTTCGACGGCGCCCGGCGCGACGTCAGCTGGGGCGAGCTCCAGGAGCTCTCGGCGCGGGCGGCCGGCCTCCTCGCCGCGCGCGGGGTGGAGCGCGGCGACCGCGTCGCGGTCGTGTTGCCTCCGACGCCGGAGACCGCGGCGGTCTTCTTCGGCACGTGGAAGCTCGGCGCGGTCCTGCTCGCGATGTCCGTGCTCTACGGCGACGAGGGCATCCGCCACCGCCTGACCGACTCGGGCGCGAGCGTGCTCGTCACCGACGCCGCCAACGCCCCGCGCTTCGCCGACGCGCCGGTCGGCGAGGTCGTGGTCCTCGATGACGAGCTCCTCGCGGGCGCCGAGCCGCATCCCGAGACCGCCGACACGTCCGCCGACGAGCCCGCGCAGCTCTACTACACGTCGGGCACCACCGGGCTCGCCAAGGGCATCGTCCACGCCCACCGCTACCTCCTCGCCCACGAGGAGTTCACCTACTGCCACGACGTGCGCGCGGGCGAGCGCTTCCACGGGATGGGCGAGTGGGCGTGGGCGGCGGGCATCGCGCCGCTGCTCGGGCCGTGGCGCCTCGGCGCCGTCCAATGCGTCTTCCAGCGCGAGGGCGGCTTCGACCCCCATCGCCAGCTCGACTTCCTCTCCCGCCACGAGGTCACGCGCGTCTTCACGACGCCGACCGCGATGCGGGCGATGATGGCCATCGAGGACGCCGGCTGGCGCTACCCGCAGCGCTTCCGCATCGTCTGCTCGGCGGGGGAGCCGCTCAACCCCGAGGCGATCCGCTGGTTCCGCGACCAGTACGGGCTCACGGTCCTCGACTACTACGGCCTGACCGAGTCCTATCCGCTGTGCGCGAACTTCTCGTTCATGGAGGTGCGCGAGGGCTCGATGGGCAAGCCGATGCCGGGCTGGGACGTGCAGATCCTCGACGAGGACGAGCGACCGGTCGCCGCGGGCGAGCGCGGCGAGTTCTGCCTGCGCGCGCGCTCCAATCCCCACTACCCGCTCGGATACTGGAAGCGCCCCGAGGACTCGGAGCGGGTCTTCGGCGGCGAGTGGTTCCACACCGGCGACGCGGCGAAGGCCGACGAGGACGGCTACTTCTGGTACGAGGGGCGCGCCGACGACGTCATCATCGCCGCCGGCTATCGCATCGGCCCGTTCGAGGTCGAGTCCGCCTGCCTCGAGCACGCCGCCGTGCGCGAGGCGGCGGCGGTGGCGTCGCCCGACGCGGTGCGCGGCAACGTGGTGAAGGCGTTCATCGTCGTCGCCGAGGGCCACGAGCCCGGCGACGCGCTCGCGCAGGACATCCAGCGCTTCGTCCGCGGGCGCCTCGGCGCGCACGCATACCCGCGCCGGATCGCGTTCGTCGACGACCTCCCCAAGACGCTGACGGGCAAGATCCGCCGCATCGAGCTGCGCCAGGCCGAGGCTGAGGCGGACTAGGCGGGGCGCAGGAGCGCGCCGGCGTCGGGCGCCAGGGCACGCCCGTCGCGCCCGTCCGTGCGGACCTCCGCCGTCCAGCCCGCGGGCAGCGCCGCCTCGTCGGCGCCGAAGTTGATCCACGTCCGGCGGGTCTCGCGCTCGGCCGCGCGCTCGAAGGCGAGGACCTCGCCGGGCGCGTCGAGGAGCGCGAGCGAGCCCGCGTGCAGCGCCGGCGACGCGCGGCGCGCACGCAGGATCGCGCGCACGAGGTGGAGCATCGAGCCCGGGTCCGCGCGCTGGGCCTCGACGTTGCGCGACCCGGGCTCGGGCGGCCACGGCAGCCACGGCTCGACCGGCCAGCCGTGGGGGGGCGCGGCCGTCCACGGCAGCGGCGCGCGGCAGCCGTCGCGCCCGCCGGGATCGATGACGCGCTCCGGGGGCACGACGGCGTCCTCGAGCCCGAGCTCCTCCCCGGCGTAGAGGAACGGCGTGCCGCGCAGCGTCAGCAGCAGCAGCGCGGCGGCGCGGGCGCGCGCCTCCGATCCGCCGAGGCGCGTGCGGATGCGTGGCTGGTCGTGGTTGGAGAAGACCCACGTCGGGCAGCGCGGGCCCATGATGTCCTCGACGTCGGCGACCCGTCGCCGCCACGCCGCGGCCTCCCACGGCACGCCGAGCGAGGCGAAGTCGAAGGCGAGGTGGAGCTCGTCGTCGGAGCCGAGGTAGGGCGCGATGAGCGCGGTCTCGGTCAGGTTGACCTCGCCGACCATCATCCGCTGGCCGGGGTAGGCGTCCAGCAGCGCGCGCACGCCGCGCAGGAGCTCGTGGGTGCCCTCGTAGTTGTGCGCGCCGACGACGGTCAGATGGCCCCCGGCGACCGGCTCGGCCGGGATGTCGGGCAGCTCCGGGTCCTTGCCGATCAGGTGCACGACGTCGGCGCGGAAGCCGTCGACGCCGCGATCCAGCCAGAAGCGCAGGACGTCGTACATCGCGGCGACGACCTCGGGCTCATCCCAGTTGAGGTCGGGCTGCTCGGGCAGGAACGTGTGCAGGTACCACTGCTCGGTCGCCTCGTCCCAGGTCCACGCGGGGCCGCCGCCGAAGGCGGCCGGCCAGTTGTTCGGCGGGCGGTCCGGCGTGCCGTCGCGCCAGCGGTACCAGTTGCGCTTGGAGGAGTCGCGCGCGGCGCGGCTCTCGAGGAACCACGGGTGGCGGTCGGACGTGTGGTTGGGCACCCAGTCGAGGAGGACCCGCAGCCCGCGCGCGTGCGCGTCGGCGAGCAGCGCGTCGAAGGCGTCGAGGCCGCCGAAGAGTGGGTCGACGTCCGTGAAGTCGGCCACGTCGTAGCCGAAGTCGGCCATCGGCGATGGGAAGATCGGCGACAGCCAGATCGCGTCGACCCCGAGCCAGGCGAGATGCTCGAGGCGGGTGCGCAGCCCCTCCAGGTCGCCGATGCCGTCGCCCGACGCGTCGGCGAACGAGCGCGGGTAGACCTGGTACACGGCGCCCTCCCGCCACCACATCGCCTGAGACTATGCCCGGTCATGGGTCAGCTCAGCGAGATCGGGATCGTCGGCGCGGGGTTCATGGGCTCGGGCATCGCGGAGTCCGCGGCCCGCGCGGGCCTCGTCGTCCATCTCTTCGAGCCGGAGCCCGGCCCGCTCGCGGCCTCCCGCGAGCGCGTCGCGGCCTCCGTGCAGCGCGCGGTGCGCGGCGGCAAGCTCGAGGCCGGCGCCGCCGGCGAGCT
>DATNGY010000491.1:0-4703 GCA_035605735.1 Solirubrobacteraceae bacterium | reverse complement strand
GGTCGAGGCGGGCGAGCGCCTCGGCTTCCTGCCGGGCGACCTCATGGCGAAGATCGACCCGTACCTGCGGCCGCTCTTCGACGCGCTGCACGACATGATCGACCCCGAGAAGGTCGCCTCGCACCTCGAGCGCAACGTGATCGAGGTCGCGCCGCTTGCATTCATGCGTGGAAGAACGCTCAACGACTCCTTCGTCATCCTCGACGAGGCCCAGAACTCGACGCCCGAGCAGATGAAGATGTTCCTCACGCGCCTGGGCTTCAACTCGAAGATGGTGATCACGGGCGACATCACCCAGGTCGACCTGCCGCGCGACCAGCGGTCCGGGCTGATCGTCGTCGCCGACATCCTGCGCGACATCGAGGGGGTCGAGTTCGTCCGCTTCGGCGGCGACGACGTCGTGCGCCACCGGCTCGTCCAGCGGATCGTCGAGGCCTACGACGCCCACTCCGAGCGGGCCGCGCCGGAGCTGCGCCCGGCCGACCGCCGGCGCGCGTGACGCCCGGCGGGCTCGAGGTCGAGGTCGTCGGCGACGGCGGCGCCGGCGCGCCCCCGGCGGCGGAGATCGAGCGCCTCGTCGGGCTCGCGGTCGCCTCCGCCGGCGTCGAGGACGGCCACGTCGCCGTCGAGTTCGTCGACGAGCAGCGCATCGCCGCGCTCAACGAGCGCCATCGCGGCCGCGCCGAGCCGACCGACGTGCTCTCGTTCGGAGTCGACCAGGACGGCGCGGCCGCCGGCCCGCGCGAGCTCGGCGACATCGTCATCTGCCCGGCGCGGACCGCCGACGTGCGCGAGGCGGTCGTCCACGGCGCCCTGCACCTCACCGGCATGGATCACGAGACCGACGGGGGCGAGATGCTCGCGCTACAGGCCGAGATCCTGAGCTGGTGACCTCGCGGGCCCTCGCCGGCGCCGGCGTCGTCCTCGGTCACTCACGTGCCGAGCACGCGACGTTCCCTGCGTCCTCGCCGGCGCCGACGATGGCTCCGCGAGGATGACCGCGGCCGGGTTCGTGGCGCTGGCGGGGCGGCCGAACGTCGGCAAGTCGACGCTCGTCAACGCGATGGTCGGCCGCAAGGTGGCGATCGTCTCCGACAAGCCGCAGACGACGCGCCGGGCGATCCGCGGCGTCGCCACGCGCGGCGAGCGCCAGCTCGTGCTGGTCGATCTGCCCGGCGTGCAGCGCCCGCGCGACGCCCTCACCGAGCGCATGCAGCGGCGCGTCGAGCACGAGCTCGCCGAGTCGGATGCCGCGCTCTTCGTCGTCAACGCCGAGCAGGACGTGGGCCCGGGCGACCGCTTCATCGCCGCCGCCCTGCGCGGGGCGGACGTGCCGGTCGTCATGGCCGTCAACAAGGTGGACCGCCTCGATCGCGCGCGGACGGCGCGGGCGCTCGCCCGCGCCGCGGAGCTCGAGGTCGCCGACGAGCTCTTCCCGGTCTCGGCGCGCACGGGCGCGGGCGTCGAGCCGCTGCTCGAGCACCTCCTCGCGCTCATGCCCGACGGGCCGCTGCTCTTCGGCGAGGACGAGCGCTCCGACCAGCCGCTCGAGGTCCAGCTCTCAGAGCTCGTCCGCGAGCAGGTCCTGCGGCGGACGTTCCAGGAGGTGCCGCACGCCGTCGAGGTCGTCGTCGACGAGGTCGAGCGCCGCGACGAGCTCACCGTCGTGCGCGCCTACGTGTGGGTCGAGGCCGAGTCCCAGAAGGGCATCCTCATCGGCGCCGGCGGGCGCATGATCAGGGCGATCGGGACGGCGGCCCGCCGCGAGCTCGAGCGCGAGCTCGGCGGTCGCGTCCACCTCGAGCTCTCGGTGCGCGTGCGCCGCTGGCGCGCCGACGAGGCGCTGCTCGACCGCCTCGGGATCGAGTAGTGGGCCTAGCTACTCCGGGCCCGCGCCCTCCGGCGGGCGCATGACGCCCCTGCGCTCCTCGTCGGTCTCGGGCGGCGTCGCGGCCCTGCCCTGCTCGCCCTCGGCGTCCGCGCTGGGCACCTCGGCCTCGCGCTGGCGCTCTGCCTCCTGCGCCTCGGCCGTCGCCTCGCGGCGCCGCGGCTCGTCCTCGTCGTCGCGCACGTCCTCGGCGTCCGCGCGGGCGCCGACCGGTGGGTCCACATCGTCGGGTCGCATGCGAGGGCGGTACCCGCTGGCTCAGCGCTCCAGCCGCTCGCCGAGGACGCTCGCGAGCCCGTCGAGCTCGGCGCGACCCAGCTCGGGCACGGCGAGGAACGGGAGCGTCGCCACCGGCGCGCCGGCCTCGCGGCGCAGCCGGCGCAGCTGGCCCTGCTGCGCGGCGGCCTGGCCCGCCTGCGAGCGCACCGCGGCCGCCACGGCGGGGTCGACGCGACCGTTCGCCGCGGCGAGGCGCTGGACGTCGTGGCCGCTGAAGCGCCGCGGCAGCACGCCGTTGACGACGATCCGGTCGACGTCCCGCGCGAGCGCGCCGTGGACGCGGCTCTCGAGCTCGAGCGCCTCGCTCACCGGCATCTCGGCCGCCTGGGCGACGACGACGATCGCGCTGCGCGCGGGGTCCTCGAGCAGCGCCGCGACTCGCCGCGCCTGCGTCGCGACCGGGCCCACGCGGGCGATCTCGGCGAACGTGTGCGGGGTCCGGAGCATGCCGACGCCGTGACCCGAGGCCGGGCCGTCGACGACGACGAGGTCGTAGCGCCGGGCGCCCGACGTCCAGCGCTCGCGGCGCCCCAGCTCCCAGGCCTTCGTCATCGCAAGCAGCTCGCGCGCGCCGGGGGCGGCCGCCACGAACGCGTGGAAGGCGTTCGAGCGCGCCAGCACGTGGACGAGGCGGCGCGAGCCGACGACGTGCCCCGCCCACTCCTCGAGCGCTCGCAGCGGCTCCACGGTCGTCGCCCAGACGCACTCGGTGAGGCCGCGCTCGCTCCCGGCGGCTCCTGCCGCGACCCCGTAGAGCCGCGGGGCATGGGCCTGGCCGGCGACCTCGCAGAGCGCGACGCGGCGCCCTTCGCGACCGGCCGCGAGCGCGAGCGCCAGCGCGACGGTCGTCTTGCCGACGCCGCCCTTGCCGGTCACGAACAACAGCTCGCGCTGGAACATCGCGTTCATCCGCCCGCGAGGGGTAGCACGTAGGCTCAGCCGAACCGTGTCCGCCGTCGCCGCTCACCAACGTCCGCGCGAGTCCTACCGGACGTGCCGGAGGATGCAGCGACGCCACGATCCGACGTTCTACCTCGCGACGTGCTGCCTCCCGGCCTCGATCCGGCCGGCCGTGCACGCGGTCTACGGCTTCGTGCGCGGCGCGGACGAGATCGTCGACGGTCCGCGCCGGCTGCCGCCCGGGGCGCCGCGCCGCGCGGCGCTCGACGACTGGCAGGCCGCGCTCGAGTCGGGGCTGCGGACCGGACGCTCGGCGCACCCCGTCATCGCCGCGCTCGTCGACGCGGGCTCGCGCCACGACCTGCCGCTGGACCTCCTGCCGAGCTACGTCGACTCGATGCGCGTCGACTGCGACGAGCCCGTGCGCCTACGCACGCGCGACGAGCTCGACGAGTACATGGACGGCAGCGCCGCGGTCGTCGGGCGGATCATGGCGCCGCTGCTCGGCGCGCCCGAGCCCGAGGCGGTCGCCCGCCTCGGCGTCGCCTTCCAGCTGACCAACTTCATCCGCGACGTGCGCCTCGACTGGGCGCTGGACCGCGTCTACCTGCCCGGCCTGCCCGAGCCCGAGCTGCGCGCCGGCCGCGCCGGCTCGGCCACGCGCGAGCGCGTCGCGTCCGAGGTGGCGCGCGCCCGCGCGCTCTTCGCCGACACCGCCGGGGTGGCCGCGCCGCTGGGTCCGCCGATCCGCCGCGGCGTGCACGTCGCCCGCGCCGTCTACGTCGGCGTGCTGGACCGCATCGAGCGCAACGGCTTCGACGTCCTCGGCGCCCGCGTGCGGCTGCGGCCGTGGGAGGCGGCGGCCGCCGCCGTGCGCCCGTGACGGTTCGGGCGACGGCGCGCGGGACCGGGCGTACGAGCCTCGACGGCGAGCGCGCGGACGTCCTCGTGTGCGGCGCGAGCTTCGCCGGACTGGCCGTCGCGCGCGAGCTCGCGTCCGCGGGCGCCGCCGTCCTCGTCGTCGACCGCTACGAGCTCGGCGAGCGCGCGACGTCGGCGTGCGCGGCCCCGACCCCGTGGCTGGAGGCGATGGGCGTCGCCGCCTCGATCCGCCAGCGCCTGGCGCACATGACGTTCACGACGCCGCACGGCAGCGTGCGCCTGCGGCTGCCCTGGAGCTGGTCGGCCTTCGACTACCGCGAGCTGTGTCTCGGGCTGTGGGATCAATGCGGCGACGCGCGCTTCGTCACGGCGAAGGTCGACGGTCGCGCCGACGGTGGCGTCGCCACCGACCGCGGGACCCTGCGCGCGCCGCTCGTGGTCGACGCGATGGGGTGGCGGCGCGTGCTGTCAGAGCCCCACGTCCAGCCGCCGCGCGCGCCGCTGTCGCGCGGGCTCGAGGTCCATCCGCACCACGACGGCTCGGGCGACGCGCTCGACTGCTGGGTCGAGCGCGGGCTCGCGCGTCGCGGCTACGGCTGGCGCGTGCCGGCCGGCGGCGAGGCGCGGATCGGCGTCGGCTCCTACGAGCCCCGCCACCACGTCAAGGACCCGACCGTCCGGCTGGCGGCGCGGCTCGACGCCGACGCCGTCCGCTTCCAGGGCAACTGGTTCCCGCACCGCCTGCGCAGCGCCG
>DATNGY010000490.1:0-3880 GCA_035605735.1 Solirubrobacteraceae bacterium | reverse complement strand
CCGACGCGGGCGTGTCGCCGAGCCTCGTGCACTACCACTTCGACTCGCGCGACGCGCTGCTGGCCGAGGCGCTCGAGCACTCCTACGAGCGCGCCGGCGACGTGCGCATCGGCGACGCCGACGAGGGCGCGCCGGCGGCCGAGCGCCTGCGCGCGATGATCGACCAGTGCCTGCCCGCTCCCGGGCCGCTCGAGGACGACTTCATCCTCTGGGTCGAGCTCTGGCTGCGCGCCGCGCGGCGGCCGGAGCTGCGCGCGACCAGCGCCCGCCTCTACGGGCGCATGCACGACTGGTTCCGCGACGCGCTGGCCGAGGCCGACGGGCGCGGCGAGCTGGCCGTCCCGGACCCGGACGCCACCGCGGACCACGTGCTCGCGCTCTGCGACGGCTACGGGATCCGCGTGCTCTGCGGCGACCCGGCGATGCCGCGCGAGCGCGCCCGCGACGCCGTCTGGCGCGCGCTGGCGGCCGAGCTCGGACGCTGACCGGGCGCTCACCGGGCGAGCGCCTCCCGCTCGCCGGGCGCGAGCGCGCGTGGGCGTCGCGTCTCGGCGTCGACGGCGACCAGCGTCGCCTCGGCGCGAACGACGAGCCGGCCCGCGCCCGCCGCGATCGCCTCGTCGGTGACGATGCTCGAGCGCCCTGTCCGCCGCAGCGCGCAGCGCGCGACGACCGCGTCGGCGTCGTGGCGCAGCGGGGCGCGGAAGTCGATCGCGATCCGCGCGAGCAGCATCCGCGTCGCGCCGAGGCGGTCGGCGAGCCAGCCCTCGCGCGCCTCCTCGAGGTAGGCGAGGTGCGCCGCCGGATGCACGGCGCCGCCGGCGTCGAGGTCGCGGGCGCGGACCGCGATGCGCGCCTCGAACGCGGTCGGTGGCGCGGCGAGCGCCGCCCCCGGCCCGCGCGGCGGCGCCGGGGCCGGCAGCTCGATGCGCAGCTGGTCCTCGACCACGCTCCGGCACCACGCCGCCGCGCGCTGCGGCGTGACCTCGCCCGGATGGAGCATCGCCTGCAGCCCGATGCCGTCGATGGCCGCGACGACGATCGCCGCGCTCTCGGCCGGATCCGGGCAGTCCCAGGCGCCCCGGAGGGCGCCGTCCTCGAGGACCTCGGCGAGGGCGGAGCGCCAACCACGCGCGAAGTGCGCGAGCGTGCGCCGCAGCGCCCCGACGCGCGCCGCGTCGGCCCACGCGTCGATCCAGAGCATCCAGCTGTCGCGGTCGCCCCAGTCGGAGGAGTCGAGATAAGCGGCGAGGCGCTCGGCGGGCGGGTCCGGCCGGCGCGCGATCTCCTCGAGCTCCTCGAGCTCGCCGCGCGCGATCTCCTCGAACGCCTGGGCGAGCGCCTCGTCCTTCGAGCCGAAGTAGTAGTTGAGCAGGCCGACGCTCGCGCCGGCCTCGCGCGTGATCTCCCCGACCGTCGCGCCCGAGAAGCCCTCGCGGCGAACGACCCGCCGCGCGGCGGCGAGCAGCTCCGTGCGCGTGTCCGGCCGGACGGGAGCGCGGCTCACGCGGTGCCCGCCGGCTCGGGCGCGGCGGCGGCCTGGGCGTCCTGCACGGCGCGCTCGCCGTCTCCGGCGAGGACGCGCAGGTTGCGCGCGCGGAGGTGCACGGCGACCGCGTCGCCCTGCTGGTACTCGGGGGCCTCGCCGTCGTTGGGGACGTCGGCGCGGACGAGCGCGCCCGTCGCCAGGCGCACGCGCACGTCCTGGTGGAAGCCGAGGTAGACGACCTCCTCGACCATGCCGGGCAGGCGGTTCTCGCCCTCGGCGCCGTGGGGCTCGAGGCGCACGTACTCGGGGCGGATCATCGCGACCGCCTCGCCGTGCGGCGCGCCCTCGGCCTCGCAGCGCAGCCGGAACGAGCCGAGCGCGAGCTCGGTCCCGCGGACGCCGGGCTGCGAGGCGACCGGGATGAGGTTGGCCGCGCCGAGGAAGTTGGCGACGAACGCCGTCGCCGGCTCCTCGTAGAGCTCCTGCGGGGTCGCGCACTGCTCGATGCGCCCCTCGCGCATGACCGCGACGCGGTCGCTCATGGTCAGCGCCTCGTCCTGGTCGTGCGTGACGTAGACGAACGTCACCGCGAGCTGCTCCTGGATGCGCTTGAGCTCGACCTGGAGGTCGACGCGCAGGCGGGCGTCGAGCGCGCCGAGGGGCTCGTCGAGCAGCAGCACCGGCGGCTCGAGGACGAGGGCGCGGGCGAGCGCGACGCGCTGCTGCTGGCCGCCCGACAGCTGGCCCGGGCGGCGGTCCGCCATGCCCCCGAGCCGGACGAGCTCCATGGCGTCGGCCACGCGCCGGCGCGCCTCGTCGCCGCCGACGCGCTTGTAGCGCAGGCCGAAGGCGACGTTCTGCTCGACGGTGCGGTGGGGGAAGAGCGCGTAGCTCTGGAAGACCGTGTTGACGTTGCGCTTGTGCGGCGGCGTGCGCAAGAAGTCGAGCCCGTCAAGGATCACGGCGCCGCCGTCGGGGCGCTCGAAGCCCGCGATCAGCCGCAGCGTGCTCGTCTTGCCGCAGCCCGACGGCCCGAGCATCGTGAAGAACTCGCCGGGCGGGATGTGCAGGTCGATCGCGTCGACGGCGAGGACGTCGCCGTAGATCTTCGTCAGCTCCTCGAGCCGGATGTCGCCGCTCACTTCGTCCCTCCCGCGTCGATGGTCGCCTCGAGGCTCGCGAGCTGCCCGAGCGCCGACCGCCCGCCGCGCTCGCCCCGCGTCAGCACGCGGAAGACGGCGTAGGCGAGCACGAGCGCGAGCAGCGTCGCCGCGAGCATCAGCGTCGCGAGCGCGTTCAGCGCCGGCGTCGGGGCGGCGCGCGCCTGCGCGTAGATCCGCATCGGCACCGTCGTCGTGTCCGCGCCCGAGGCGAGGTACTGGCTGACGACGAAGTCGTCGATCGAGAGCGCGAAGACGATCAGCAGGCTCGCCGCGATCGCCGGCAGCAGCAGCGGCAGGAGCACGCGGCGCACGACCTCCCACGGCGGCGCCCCGAGATCGGCCGCCGCCTCCTCGATGTCCCCGCCGATCGTCTGCAGCCGCCCGCGGACGATGACGACGACGAACGAGACCGAGAACGTCACGTGGCCAATGACCTGCGCCGTGGTGCCGAGGCCGATGAACGAGAACGCGGTCGTGAAGAGCAGGAACAGCCCGACGGCGAAGACGAGCTCGGGCGTGACGAGCGGCAGCAGCGTCAGGCGGTTCGCGGTCCCGGAGCCGCGGCCGCGCCAGCGCTGCAGCCCGAGGGCGAGGCCGACGCCGAGCGGCGTCGCGATGAGCATCGCCAGCCCCGCGAGCTTCAGGCTCTGCTCGAGGGCCGAGCGCAGCGTCGGGTCGTGGAAGACGCTGAGCGTCGGGTCCTGCCAGAACCAGCGCAGCGACCAGCCCTGCAGCGAGGTCCGCGAGCGGCCCGAGTTGAAGGCGAAGCGGATCGCCAGGAGCACCGGGATGAGCGACCAGGCGATGTAGACCCATGTCGTGATCGCCAGGAAGCGCGGGCGCCCCCACGGGTTCGACAGACGCTCGCGCAGGCTGACGCGCTCCTTCTTCGCCGCGGCGGCCGGAACCGAGGTCGCGCTCATGTCGCCCCCGCCGCCGCGCGCTGGTCGGCCCGCACCACGCGCAGGTAATAGAGCATGAAGACGAACAGGAACACGCTCAACAGCAGCGTCAAAGCCGCGCCCAGCGACTTGTCCGGCCCGCCCTGGACATAGCCGTTGATCGCATTGCCGAGCATCGCCGTCTTCGGCGAGCCGGAGATCAGGTCGGGCGTGTAGTAGTCGCCGAACATCGGCAGCGCGATGAGGACGATGCCGGCCAGCATGCCGGTCTTCGACAGCGGCACGACGACCCGCCAGAACGCGCCCGCCGGCGAGGCGCCGAGGTC
>DATNGY010000489.1:0-2208 GCA_035605735.1 Solirubrobacteraceae bacterium | reverse complement strand
AGGCCGATGAGGCCGGGGGCATGGCCGGGCAGCTCCACGACCCGGAAGCCGGCGATCTCGTCGCCCTCGCCGAGGGTGTCGGCGATCGCGACCGGCCCGCCGTCCCAGAGCGGGAAGAGGACCTTCGGCATGAGGACGCGCATGTGCGGGCGCAGGCGCTCGAAGTGCATGTAGTGCACGCCGCCGTCGCCCTCGGCGTCCGCGCGCTCGTCGGGGTGGCAGAGGACGGGGACACCGAGCCGCGGCGCCGCGCCGCGATGGTCGACGTGGCCGTGCCCGAGCACGACGCGCGTGAGGCCGCCGAGCTGCGCGGCGGCGTGGTGGATCGCGCCGGCCATCGCCTCGATCCCGGCGTCGAAGGCGAGCACGCCCGCGGCGTCCTCGAGGAGATACACGTTCATGATGCGCATCGGGAACCCGCCGCGTACGAGGCAGACGCCGTCGGCGATTGGCTCCGCCTTCGACGCGCCGAGCCGCCGCGCCGCGCGCGTGCGCGCGTTGACCGCGCCGAGAAGCCGGGCCTCCGCGCGCGAGCCCGCGGCCGGAAGGCCGCCGACCTGGCGCGCGAGCTCCATCGCGTTCGCGTACGCGTCCGTGCGCGCGATCGTGCCGTCCTGGACGACCATGAGGTCGATCCCCTCGAGCTCGGCGCGCGCGCCCGTCGGCTCGAAGCCCTCGAGGCGACCCGGGCCGGCGAACGTGCCGGTCGCGCGCCAGCGCACGGCGGCGCGGTCGCCTTCGACGGTCATCGAGAGCACCCGCAGCGCGAAGTCGGGCATCGCGTCGCGCAGGCGCCCGAAGTAGGCCGCGAGCTCCTCGCGCGTGGCCTCGGTGAGGACGCCGTGGATCGTGATGCGGGCGTCGGGGCGGTAGGCGTCGAGGGGCGCGTCGAGCTCGCCGCGCTCGAGCCTGTCGAAGTACGCGCGGATCGTGTCGGTCGTCGCCTCGGTGCCGGCCGTGGGCATCGCGGCGCGAGCTTACCCGCGTAAGGTCCCGGCGCATGCCGGGGAAAGCAGCACGGCGCGAGCTGGGCCGCGGCGAGCGCGTCGTGCCCGGCGTCTGGCGCCTGCGCTTGCCGCTGCCGGTCGCCGGTGTGCCGCACTGCAACGCGTGGGCGGTCGCCGCCGCGGACGGCATCGTGCTCGTCGACTGCGGCCTGCACGAGCCCGGCTCGCTGGCGCACCTCGAGCGTGCGCTCGACATGGTCGGGCTGCGCCTCGAGCAGGTCCGCCTGCTCGTCTGCACCCACGCGCACGCCGACCACTACGGCCAGGCCGCGACGGTCCTCGAGCGGACGGGCTGCGAGCTGTGGATGCACCCCGACCACGCGCACATGACTGCCGCCGCCGCCGACCCCGAGGCGTGGCTGGCGCAGCGCGTCGAGATCGCCCGCTCGAGCGGCGTGCCCGAGGCGGCGCTGCGCCACGAGGCCGACGTGCGCCGCGAGCGGGGCTTCGGCCTGGCCGGGATCGTCCTGCCGGATCGTCCGCTCGTCGACGGAACGGTCGTCGACACCGACCTCGGGCCGTGGCGGGTCGTCGAGACCCCGGGCCACGCGCCGTCGCACGTCTGCCTGTTCCAGCCCGAGCGGCGACTGCTGATCTCGGGCGATCACGTCCTCGGCCGTGTCTCGCTGTACTTCGACCGGGCCGGCCGCGACCCCGTCGGCGAGTACCTGCGCTCGCTCGACCGCGTCGACGAGCTCGACGCGCGGCTGGCCCTCGCCGGCCACGGGCGGACGTTCACGGACGTCCGCGGCCACGTCGCGGCAAGCCGCGCGCTCGCGAGCGAGCGCCTCGAGCGCGCGCGCCGAGCCGTCGTGCGCGACGGCCCGATCACCGCCTTCGACGCCGTCCCGCGCGTGCACCGGGAGGAGACGGTGACGGAGGCGACCGTGGCCTGGTGGCTGGCCGAGACGCTCTGCTACCTGCGCCACCTCGAGCTCTCTGGCGAGGTCGTCCGCGTGCCTGGAGCGCCCGAGCGCTGGGCCGCCAGCTAGTGGTCCCGCCCGCAAGTACGCACACCGCCAGGCGGTCGCCGATCGCCGCCTGGCTTCGTCCTCGGTCGGGGCAATGGCGCTGCCATTGCACCCTCCCTGCGTCCGCGCCAGGCGGCGCCGGCGGCCGCCTGGACAACGAGCGCACGCACGGTCGGAACCACCTCTCAGCCCGCCGCACCCAGGGCGACGCGCATCAGCCCCGCGTCGTC
>DATNGY010000488.1:0-4087 GCA_035605735.1 Solirubrobacteraceae bacterium | reverse complement strand
GCGTTCTACGAGCGGCTCGGCATGCGCCGCGAGACGTTCGGCGACGGCCGCCTCGCGCTGCGCTTCGGCGACCAGAAGCTCAACCTGCACGCGGCGGGCCGCGAGTTCGAGCCCAAGGCCGCCCGCCCCACGCCCGGCGCGGCGGACCTCTGCTTCCTCGTCGACGACGCGGCGATCGAGGACACGCTGGCCGCGCTCGCCGTCGCCGGCATCCCTGTCGAGGAGGGCCCGGTGCGCCGGTCGGGCGCGACCCGCGCGCTGACGTCGGTCTACGTTCGCGACCCCGACGGCAACCTCGTCGAGCTCTCCGTCGCGGCGGACGGCTAGCCTGCCGGCGCGATGAAGGTCGTCGTCACCGGCGGGAGCGGCAAGGCGGGGCGCGCCGTCGTGCGCGACCTGCTCGAGCACGGCCACGACGTCCTCGACGTCGACCTCGTGCCCTCGCCGCTGTCGAGCTCGCCGGACGCGCCGGCGCCGTTCCTGCCGGCCGACGTCACGGACTTCGGGCAGACGCTCGAGGCGCTCTCGGGCGGCGAGCGGATGCCGGGCGTGCAGGCCGTCGTCCACCTCGCCGCGATACCGTCGCCGATCCACGCGACGCCCGACGTCGTCTTCCGCACGAACATCACGAGCACGCACACGGTCTTCGCCGCCGCCGCCCGGCTCGGCCTCGAGCGCGTCGTCTGGGCCTCGAGCGAGACGACGCTCGGGCTCCCGTTCGACCGCCCTCCCGACTTCGTCCCCGTCGACGAGGAGCACGAGCTGCGCCCCGAGTCCTCGTACGCGCTCTCCAAGGTGCTCGGCGAGGAGATGGCCCGGCAGTTTCACCGCTGGAGCGGCATCCCGATCGTCGGCCTGCGGTTCTCGAACGTCATGGAGCGCGCCGACTACGACCGCTTCCCCTCCTTCTGGGACGACCCCGAGGCGCGCAAGTGGAACCTCTGGAGCTACGTCGACGAGAGCCACGTCGCCCAGAGCGCCAGGCTCGCGCTCGAGGCGGATGTCGGCGGCGCCGAGGCCTTCATCATCGCCGCCGCCGACACCGTGATGCGCACGCCGAGCCGCGAGCTCATGGCCGCCGTCTTCCCCGGCGTGCCCGTCGCCGACGACGTGTCGGGCTTCGACACGCTGCTGGGCATCGAGAAGGCCAGGCAGCGACTCGGGTACGCCCCCGAGTTCACCTGGCGCGAGCTCTTCTAGCTCGTGATTCGCGGCCGCGTGTGCGTGGGGTCGCGCAACGCCGCGGCGCCTGCGGACCTCGCGATCGCGCTCGGCACCCCCCGCCGGTGAGTGGGAGGTTTCCTCTCCCTGTGAGCGGAAACTTCCCACTCGTGCCCACAGCGGGGCGGGCGACCCCCGTAGGGAGGCGGGGCGCCTAGGCAGGGGTGCGCTCGAGCGCCGCGCGGATCGTCTCGGCGACGCCACGCAGGAAGCGGTACTCGCGATCGCCGAGGTCCGGCCGGCGCTCGCGCGAGAGGCAGCAGAGCACGTAGAGGCGGGCGTCGACCGTCGTGAGCGGCACGCCGAGGTAGGCGCCGATCGCTCCGGCGCGGACGTGCGGAACGTCCGCGAGCTCGGGCTCGGCGCGGACGTCGCCGATGACCGGCGGGACGCGCCCCGAGAGCAGGCGCTCGCAGATCGTCTCGGCGAGCGGCACGGAGAGGGAAACCTCGGGCGCGTCGACCCCGACCGCGGCGTGGACGCGCTGAACGACCTCGTGGTGGTCGGTGACCTCCGTGATGAGCGCGACGTCGACGTCGAGCTCGCGGCGCACGAGTGCGAGCGCCTCGTCGAGCATCGTCTCCGGCATCGACGGGCTCGCCGGGACGACGAGCGGCGTGTCGCAGCGCGGGCAGTGCTCGCCGCGGACGGAGTAGGTGGTCAGGTCGCAGCCAGGGCAGCGAACGTAGGGCATGCCCATCCCACCGTAGCGATCCGTCTCAGCGCCCGCGGGCTCGGCCGAAGACGCGCTCGCGCACCGCGACCGCGGTGTCGGCGTTGTCGGCGAAGAGCCCGTCGACGCCGAGCTCGTAATAGAGCTGCAGCTGGGCGGGCTCGTCTCCGCGGGCCCGCGGGAACTCGGGGCTCGCGGGATCGCCGAGCTGGAAGTCCGCCGCCAGGAACGTGTTCTCCGGGCGGAACGTGAAGGGGTGCACGAGCAGACCGGCACGGTGGGCGAGGCGGATCACGCCGGTGGGCCCGCCGATCCGCTGCCCCTCCACGTCGTTGGCCACGAGGCGGCTGCGGTCGGGGCCGATGCCGTCGGCGTAGGTCGCGATCTCGCGCAAGCCCTGGGCGGTGACGAGATCGTCGTAGGTGCGCGGGTCGCCGGAGGCCACGAAGTCCGCCGGGGCGCCGGTGACGTCGATGAGCTGGATGAGCGGCAGCGGCGTGCGCGGGCGGAGCGCCTGGAGGTTGCCGACCTCGAAGGACTGGATGAAGACCTTCGCGCCGCGGCGGTTGAGGCCGTTCGCGCGCAGCGTGGCCAGCAGCGTGTCCTCGAGCGGCAGCCCGAGGCCGCGGAAGTACGTCGGATGCTTGGTCTCTGGGTAGAGCCCGACCCGGAAGCGCTTGGCGAGGTCGATGACCTCCTGGAACGTCGGCACCTCGTAGAGCCCGTTGAACGCCGTGTTCTGCGGGCGCACCGCGGGCAGTCGCTCGATCGCGCGCAGCGTCTTGAGCTCGGCGAGCGTGAAGTCCTCGGTGAACCACGTGTTCGCATGGACCGTGCCGTCGACGGTCTTCGTCGTCCGGCGCGCGGCGAACTCCGGGTGGTCGGCCACGTTGGTCGTCGCGCCGATGTCGTTCTCGTGGCGCGCGACGAGCGCGCCGTCCTTCGTCGGCACGAGGTCGGGCTCGATGTAGTCGGCGCCGAGCTCGACGGCGAACGTGTAGGAGGCGAGCGTGTGCTCGGGGCGGTAGGCGGGGGCGCCGCGATGGCCGATGACGATCGGCCGCCGTCCGCGGCCGCGGGGCCCTCGGGCACCGCGCCCCTGCGCGGCAGCCGCGGTGCCGGGAAGGCCGGCGGCGGCGAGGGCGACGCCGGTGCGCGCGAGCATGGACCTGCGAGACAGGGTCACAGGAACCTCCTGGGGAGCTGACCGCGGGGGGCCGGCGACGCTAGCACCGCCCCGGCTGGGGACGGAACCCGATGTCACCGTTCGGTCACATCGCGCGCGCGAGCGTGACGACGCGCACGCGCGAGGTTCGGGCTCCCGCACCATGACGCTCGCGGTAGCCCGCGCGCGCACGCGAGGCGTAGCCCGGATGATCGGCTTCGACCATGGCTGCGCGCTGCGAGCAACTGCCGGTCGGGGCCGTCGACGCGCGAGGGCTCGCGCGGCGGGCGGCGGTGCCCGCCGCGCTCGTCGCGGCCGCGGCGCTCGCGCTCGTCGTGGCCCGGGGTCCGATGCAGACGTTCGCCGATGCGCTGGATCGCGCGCTGCATGCCGACGCCCGCTGGGTCGTAGCCGGGGCGATCTTCGAGGCGCTCTCGTTCGCCGGCTACGTCGCCGTGTTCGCGCTCGTCGGCGGCCGCGCGACGCGGCGGCTCGGGCTGCGCGAGAGCACGGAGATCACGCTCGGCGGCGCGGCCGCGACGCGCCTGCTGCCGACCGCCGGCGCGGGCGGCGCCGCGCTCACGCTGTGGGCGCTGCGGCGCACGGGCCTCGCTCCGCGGGCCGCGGCGCGCACGCTGCTTGCGTTCCTCGTCCTCCTCTACGGCGTCTTCCTCACGGCGATCGCCGTCGGCGGCCTGCTCGTCGCCACGGGCGCCGCTGGCGTGGACGGTCCGCGCGCGCTCGCCGCAGGGCCGGCCGTGGGGGCGCTGCTCGTCGTCGCCGTCGCGCTCGGCGCGGCGGCCTGGGCGCCGCCCGGCGACGACGGTGGTCGGATGCGCGCGGGCCTCCGGCTGCTCGGCGCCGCGACGCGCGAGGCGCTCGGGCACGTCCGTCGCCCCGATCCGCGGCTGCTCGGGGCGGTCGCGTGGTGGGGCCTCGACCTCGCCGTGCTGTGGGCGATGCTCGAGGCACTCGGCGCGCCGCCGCCGTTCGCGGTCGTGGTCCTCGGCTACTTCGTCGGCCAGGTC
>DATNGY010000487.1:0-3355 GCA_035605735.1 Solirubrobacteraceae bacterium | reverse complement strand
CGCTCGCGCGAAGACGCCGTACGGCAGGTGCTCGGGTCCGAAGCCGCCGGCCTCGGGGTTCACGCGGGCAGGACCCCGAGCGCGCGCAGGTCGCCCGCCGGCTCGCGCCATGAGCAGCTGCCGATGCCGTGGAAGAGCGAGGCGCGCACGTCGGCGGCGGCGGCCGCGTCGAAGCGCGCGAGCAGCTCGAGCACCGCGGCGGGCTCCTCGAGCTCGAGGACCTCGGCGAGCCGGTGGCCGTCGCCGCCGTCGACGGCGGCGACGAGCGCCGCGGCGAGGAAGTTGAGGAACCCGTGCTGCCGGCCGCCGGACGCGGGATCGGCGTGACGGATCGGGTGATGGAGCCCGGCGGTGGCCTTGAACGCGACGCCGTGGTCGTGGCACTCGGCGATGAAGGCGGCCACGGCCGCGGCCGAGGGCACGTCCTGCGGGCGCTCGCCGCCGCAGCGCAGCTTGGCGTGGACGCCTGCGGGAAGCGCCGCCGGAGGGACGCCCTCCGCGTAGGCCGGCACCCCGCCCCCGAGCGTGGCGGCGACGCCCTCGCGCACGGCGTCGGCTGCGCCGCGCGCCTCGACCGCCTCTACGCGCGCGCCGCGCTCGCGGGCGCCGGCCGCGCGCCCCAGCGCGGTCTCCAGCTCGCCGTCGAGGATCACGCTCAGCCGCGGGGGCGGCGGGCCGGCGGCCAGGAGCTCGTCGAGCCGCGAGGCGAGGCAGACGAAGCGCCCGATGAGCCAGGCGTCCTCCGACGCGCGGGCGCGCCCGTCCTCCGCGAGCGCCGCCTCCATGTCCATGGCGGCCGGCGGGAAGAGCGCGGCGTGGTCGACGAGCTCCGTCAGGAGCGGGCGGGCGGCGACGTGTGACGCGAGCTCGCTCACGGCCGGCATGTTGCCGGGTCCGGCGGTACGGTGCCCGCCGCCCACTGGCGCCGCTCGGCGCGCTCGAGCCGGCCATCGCGGAGGCTGAGCACCTCGTCGACGTGCTCGAGGCCGTGGGGCTCGTGGGCGATGACGAGCACGCCGCGACCGGCGCGGGCCTCGCGCGCGAGCTCGCCGACGAGCGCGCCGGCGCCCGCCGGATCGAGGTGCGCGGCGGGCTCGTCCGCGATCGCGAATCGCGCCGGAGAGAGCAGCAGCCGCGCAGCGGCGATCCGGCGCCGCTGGCCGCCCGAGACCATCGCGCCGTGCTCGCCGACCGCGGTCGCCAGACCCGCGGGAAGCGTCGCGAGCCAGGGCCCGAGCCCGACGCGCTCCAGCGCGCGCTCGAGCTCGGCGTCCGAGGCGCCGGGGCGGGCGAGCGCGACGTTCTCGCGCAGGGAGGCCGCGAACAGGTACGCCTCCTGGCCGCCGAGGCAGATCGCGTCACGCACGGCGTCCTGTGCGGCGGCGGCGAGATCGACGCCGCCGAGCGCGACCGCACCGCCGGCGGGAGCGCGGAAGCGGACGAGGAGCTCGGCGAGCGTCGTCTTGCCCGACCCGCTCGGGCCGACGAGCGCCACGGCGCGCCCGGGGCGCAGACGCAGGTCGACTCCGTCGAGCAGCCACGGTCCGTCGCCGTAGCGGAACGACACGCCGCGCAGCTCGAGGTCGCCGCGGGACGGAAGCTCCAAGGGCCGCGCCGGATCAGCGACCGCGGGCGGGCGCTCGAGCACTTCCTCCACGCGGGCGGCCGCACTCGCGCAGGCGTCGAGGCTGGCGGCGGCCGCGGCGAGCGGGCGGACCGCCTCGAACGCCGCGAGCGCCAGGAGAACGGCTGCGGCGAGGAGCACTCCATCCAGCGCGCCGCCGCGCACGGCCGGGATCGCCACGAGCGCGACGCCGACCGCCGTCAGCCCCGTCACCGCGGTCACGAGGCCGGCGCCGAGCCCTCCCGCCACCGCGTCGCGGCGCTGGACGCGGGCGAGGCGCGCGCTCGCCGCGTCGGCGCGCTCGATCCAGTCGTGCTCGCGACCGGCCATCGCGAGCTCGGCCGCGCCGCCGGCGATCTCGACGATCGCCCCGGCGAGCCGCGCCCGGCCCGCGGCCTGACGGCGCCCCGCCGCCCGCGCCGCGGCCCGGGTGAGCGCGGGCACGAGCACGCCGCCCACGAGCAGCCCGAGCGCGAGCACCGCGCCCGCCGCCGGAGCGAGCGCAGCGGCGATCGCGACGCTCGCCGCGCCGGCGAGCAGCGCGACGGCGACGGGACCCAGTCCGCGCAGCCACAGGTCCTGGAGGCGATCGACGTCGGCCACGAAGCGGCTGAGCAGGTCGGCGCGCCGGCGCCCCTCCAGGCCGCCGGGAACGAGCGGGACGCAGCGGACGAAGAAGCGCTCGCGCAGGTCGGCGAGCGTCCGGAACGCGAGGTCGTGCGAGGCGAGCCGCTCGCCGTAGCGCAGGAGCGAGCGGGCGAGCGCGAGCGCACGGACGGCCGCAATGGTGACCCCGAGCGCGAGGATATCCGGGCGCTGGGCCGCCCGGCTGATGAGGTAACCGGAGGTCGCGAGCAGGCCGGCGCCGGCCAGGACGGTCCCGGTCCCGAGTCCGACGGCGAGCGCGAGCAGCCGCCACCGCGACCGCGTCTCCGCGACCACCGTCCACAGCGCCGCTCGCGGCGAGCCGACGCTCACGCGACCGCCTCCATACGGCCGGGCGGGGCCGCCACGACGTGGCCGGCGCGGAGCTCGAAGACGCGGTCGCAGCGTGCCGCGAGCTCGGGCCTGTGGGTGATCAGCAGCGTCGTCCGCCCGCGAGCCAGGCGCGCGATCGCGTCCTCGACGGTCGCCGCAGAGCCCGCGTCGAGGTGCGCGGTCGGCTCGTCGAGCACGACGAGCGGCGCGTCGGCGAGGAACCCGCGCGCCAGCGCGACGCGCTGCGCCTGGCCCGCCGACAGCCGCCGGCCGCCGTCGCCCACGGCGGTCGCCGGGCCGTCGGGAAGCGCCGCCACGAAGCCGGCGGCGCCGGCCGCCTCGAGCGCGTTCGCGACCTCGGCGTCCGACGCGTCGGGCCGCGTCAGGCGCACGTTGGCCGCGACGCTGCCGGCGAAGACGGTCGGCTGCTGGGGCACCCAGGCGATCCGCCGGCGCCAGGCGCGGGGGTCGACGTCGCGCAGGTCGACGCCCCCGCACGCCACGGTCCCCGACGCGGGATCGGCGAGCCGCGCGACGAGCCGGGCGAGCGTCGTCTTGCCGGCGCCGCTGCGCCCGACGAGCGCCGTGGCCCGGCCGGGCTCGAGCACGACCGTCGCGCCGTCGAGGACCGGCGCCCCGCGGCCCGGGTAGCCGAACCGCACGGCGGTCACGGCAACCGCCGTGAGCGCGGGATCCGGCGCCGCCTGCGCCAGCGGCCGCACGTGGACGGTGGGCGGCGCGTCGATCACCTCG
>DATNGY010000486.1:0-3037 GCA_035605735.1 Solirubrobacteraceae bacterium | reverse complement strand
ATGGCCCGCGTCCGCGCCCGGGTGCGAATCTCACGTTGACCGGCCTCGGCGTCATCTTCGCGCTGGTGGGCTGGTCGAGCCGAGCCTGGTCTGGCTCGCACCGAGAGAGGATGATCAGCCGGCGCGGCAGCGTTCAACGGCCGGGCGTCCTCGGGCTGGCCCTTTGAGCAGCGCCTCGCGGTCGGCTAGGTCGATCATCCGCAGCACGTGCGCGTGCGGGTTCGAGCGCGGGAGCTAGCCGGGGATCCGTGTCTCCGTGGAATGGAGCGGTATCCCTCGGGGTTCGGGGCCGGTTCGACTTCTAGCGAGATATTCGGCCGAGCATGGAGCCGGCGCTCGAGGCCTCGGGTGTCGGACTGCCGCTTGCACCAGAAGCAGCAGCGGGGACGGCTACGCTCGCGTCCCAGTCGCGTCTCCCAAGCCGAATCCCACCGGCACGCCCATAGCGCTCAGTCCCCTCGCCTCGCGCGAGTTGGAGGCGCGGCTCGCGCGCCTGCGGTGGGATCGCGGTCACCCCCACCCGCTGGACCTTCTTCGGCGCCGGTGGCAGGGCCGCCGCGGGGCCGAGTAGCGTGCGCGCCCATGAGCGAGCAGCAGCGACTCGACATCGGCGGCGTCATCGGCGAGACGTTCCGGACCTACGGCGCCCAGGCCGGCCTGATCCTCGGGGCGGCCTTCATCATCTTCCTGCCGATCGCGATCATCGACGGGTTCATCGAGAACCAGGGTGGCTTCCTGCTCGGCCTGGTCGGCTCGATCGTCTCGATCGTCGGGACCTACTGGTTCCAGGGCATGGTCGTCCAGGCCGTGCGCGACATCCAGGACGGCCGCCGCGACTTCAGCCTCGGCGAGCTCTTCTCCTCCGTGCAGAACGTGGTCGGCACGCTGATCGTCGTCGGCATCCTGGCCGGCATCGGCATCGCCATCGGCCTCGTCCTGCTCATCGTCCCGGGCCTCATCCTGCTGACGATCTGGGCGGTCGTGGGGCCGGCCGTCGTCATCGATCGGCCGGGGGTCTTCGGGGCCTTCCGCCGCAGCCGCGAGCTCGTGCGCGGCCACGGCTGGGCCGTGTTCGCGGTCATCGTCTTCTTCTTCATCCTGATCGCCATCGGCCGCGGGCTCATCGCGGCCCTCGCCGGCACGATCAGCGAGACGGTCGTCGGCTACGCGGTCGCCTCGCTCGTCGGCAACCTCTTGCTCGCCCCGCTCGGCGCCCTCGCGGCGTCGGTCCTCTACTTCCACCTGCGCCGCCTGCATGGCGAGCCCGACGTACCGGCGACCGCGGAATACGAGCCCCGTCGCGCGGAGTCCTCGTCGGGCCTCTGAATGCGTGACGCCGAGGCGGCGAGCGGGTACGTGCTCGCTGGCGAAGGCAATCGGGATCCCGGGAGGGCGGTGTGGCGAAGAAGAACGTGTGGACGGTGGCGCATCCCAGCGGCGGCTGGGCCAACAAGCTCGAAGGCAGCAGCCGCTACCTCAACCGCGCGGGCACCAAGCGCGAGGCGCAGGAGGCGGGCCGCGAGCGCGCGCGCAAGGACAAGGTCGAGCACATCATCCAGAACAAGGACGGCAAGATCGCCCAGCGCAACAGCTACGGGCGCGACCCGCGGAGCGTCGGCGGCTAGCGACCTGCGATCGCCCCTCGGGCGCGGAGCGCGCCCACCCGCGCGCGGGAGCGTGCCCGTAGGCGACGAGGACCAGGCGCCGCGCCAGGGGCGCCGCCCAGAAGAAGAGCAGCAGCACGAACGGGAACGCGGCGTGCAGCGACGGCCACGCCGCGTAGCGGCTAGCCCACCTCGTCCCCTCCTCGAACCGCGGCGCGCCGCGCTGGACCGACACGTGGCGCCACACGGCGTCGACGATTCGCTCGACGCGCCCGTCGTGGTCGCCCGGCACGGCGATCCACGGCGGCGTGGTCGGCGCTGCGCGCGGCGGGCTCCCGCCTCAGCCAGTCGGCCCCGAGCCGACCCGGATGCTGCCGCGTTTGACGAGCCGGTCGAAGTCCTCGACCGCGAAGCCGCCACGCCGGCGGGGAACCTCGTCGGCGAAGTCCGCGACGCGAAAGCCCGTCCGCCGCAGCTCGGCGCCGACGCGGCGCCGCTCGCCGCCGGTCGCGCTCGCCTTGGCCGCCAGCAGCCGCCGGACGCGCCGCGCCACCTCCGGGGAGAGCCACACGGCGTCGACGGCGTCCTGGAGCGCGCGCGCGTCCCAGTAGGCGGCCACGCGCGCCGCGAAGTCCTTCGGACGCTCGGCGTACAGGCGGCGGCCGAGGGGCAGCGCCGCCCGGCGCAGCTCGTCGCGGCGCCGGTCCAGCGCCTCGCGGAGCCGCTCGACGTCCTCGGCGTCGAGCGCGTGCGCGTGCTCTTCGAGGGCGGCGCGGAGGACCGCGACGTCCTGGTGGTCGCCCAGCACGTCGCTGAGCTCGTCGGCCTCGTCGACCGCTCCCTTGAGCTGCGCCGGCGCGATCGGCCGCAGGATGCGCAGCGAGTACCAGAGGTCCTTGACGCGCTTGCGCCACTCGTGCCACGCGGCGTCGTCGCCGCCCTCGGTGGCGGCGCCCATCGCCCGGCGACCGCGCCGGTAGATGCGCTCCAGGCCGGCCCGCGCCGAGGCGAAGCCGTCGTCGTCGATCGGCCAGCCCCCGGCGCGCTCGAGCACCGCCTCGAGCTCGGCCGCCGACCTCGCGGCGGCATCGTCGGCCTGCGTCGCCGCGGCGAGCTCGTCGCGGCGCTCGACGAGCCGGCGCCGCAGCGCGCGCACCGCGCCGGCCGGCGGCGCGGCTCCGTCCGAGCCCGCGGCGAGCTCGTCGAGGGTCTCGATCAGGACCTGCGCGTCGCGCACGCCCGCGAGCCGCCGCGCCGCGTCGCGCATCGCGACGTTCTCGGCGCGGCGCACATCCTGGCCGACGTCATCGCGCACGAGCCGCAGCGCCGAGCGCGCCTTCTTCGTGCGCTTGCGAGCGTCGTGCACGGCAGCGTCGCGATCGCCCTGCTCGTCCCCGCGGAGCTGCTCGATCGCACGCTCGACCTGCTCGGCC